>CAMEHJ010000022.1 GCA_945917385.1 uncultured bacterium | reverse complement strand
ATTCTCTCGCTGGGCGCCGGGGTGCGGGTTCTGCGCGACCCGACGCGCGGCGGCGTTGCCACCACGCTAAACGAGTTTACGGAGGGGACGGCGCTGTCGATAGAGCTTGAGGAGGAGCAAATCCCCGTCAGACCACAGGTGCGCGCCGCCTGCGATATGCTTGGGCTTGAGCCGCTCTACTGCGCGAATGAGGGAAAGCTCCTTGCGGTGGTTTCGCCGGAGGATACGGAGCGCGTTTTAGCGCGGATGCGCGAGCTGCCGGAGGGCGCGGACGCCGCCGTTATCGGCACGGTTTCCGACAGACACCCCGGCAGGGTCGTGATGAAAACCGCCTTCGGCGGCACAAGAATACTCCAGAAGCTCGCGGGCGCGCAGCTTCCGAGAATTTGTTAGGAAGATTCAGCGAAAGCTGTTAATTCATAGATTATAGCTGTAAAGAGGTGATTTTTATGCAGGAGTACAGGAAGATAAGCATTACTAAGGATCAGGTGGTACCCATTGCAGAAAAGATGAGGAAAGAGGGCAGATACCTCGTGATGATTCACGCTTTCCTCGACAAGGACGGACAGCCGGACGTGTCCTATGAGTACGCCGTTGACCCCGTGATCGAGTCGTATCATGTGGTGGGGGAGAAGGTGCTTCCCTCCATCGGTGAAATTTACGATGAGGCGGCAAGATGGCCGGAGCGCGAGCTGAACGAGATTTTCGGCATTGAGTTTGAGGGGCTTGACGTTTCAAAGCGTCTGTTCCTGCCCGAAGATATGCTCGAAACGCAGGGCAAGGGTCAGATAATGGTAATGCCGCTCAGCGAGCTGAGGGAGAAGAATATTAAGGAGGCTGAATAAGATATGAGCTACATTGTGCCTATCGGCCCGTACCATCCCGCCCTTGAAGAGCCGGTACACGCAAAGCTTTTTACCGAGGGCGAGGTCATAAAGGACGCGGAGGTTTTTGTAGGCTACAACCACCGCGGCATTGAAAAGCTCTGCACCGAGAGAAACGCCATCCAGACCCTCGTTCTGGTCGAGCGTGTATGCGGCATCTGTTCCCACTCGCACGCCTTTACCTACGCGATGTGCGTCGAGCAGATAAACGGCATCGAGGTGCCCAAGCGCGGCCAGTACATCCGCGTCATCACGGCGGAGCTGGAGAGACTTCATTCGCATTTTCTGTGGCTCGGCATTGCCTGCCACATCATCGGCCATGACAGTATGTTCATGCACATCTGGGACGAGCGCGAACTGGTCATGGACCTGCTTGAAAAGCTGACCGGCAACCGCGTCAACTACGCCATGGTTACCATCGGCGGCGCAAGACGCGATATCGACGACGATCTCAGACGCGAGATTCTGGACGCCTGCGACAAGCTCAAGGCTCCGCTTGACAGAATCACAGAGATAGCCCTCACCGACAAGACCGTCGCGATGCGCACAAAGGGCGTCGGCGTTCTGCCGAGAGAGGACGCGATACGTCTCGGCGCCGTCGGCCCGCACGCAAGGGCCTCCGGCGTGAAGATAGACGTCAGAAAGGACGCGCCCTACTCCTCCTACGAGGACTTCGATTTCGACGTGCCGGTCGTGGACAGCGGCGACGTGTTCGCCCGCGTGGTCGTGCGCGCGCTTGAATGCTATGAGAGTATCAAGATCATCCGTCAGGCACTTGAAAATCTGCCCGCCACACCCATCAATCTCGGAACCAAGCTTGTAAAGATCAACGAGGGTCAGACCATGTGCCGCCATGAGGCGCCGCGCGGTCAGCTCAGCCACATGGTGGTCGGAAACGGCGGCTTCAATAACCACCGCGTCAGCATCCATGTGCCGAGCTATAAGAACACCCCGACGGTTCCCTTCATGCTCAGAAACAACACCGTGGCGGACGCGGGTCTTATCATCGCAAGCATCGACCCCTGCTTCAGCTGCCTTGACAGATAACAATGCACGAGCTTGCACTAACCGAAGGAATTATCAGCATAATCGCGGACGAGAAAAGGAAAAACGGCTTTGAGCGCGTTCTGGAAATACGGCTCAGGCTGGGCGAATACTCGGGCGTCATACCGGAGTGTATCGAGGAATTTTTCCCCATTGCGGCGAAGGGCACGGCGGCGGAGGGCGCAAAGCTCGTGATGGAGCGTATCGACGCTTCATTCGAGTGCCGCGAGTGCCGCTGGCGCGGCAGACCGTCGGGCAGCGCGTGCCCCGAATGCGGCGCGGAAAATCTTAAAATGACCGCCGGACGCGAATTTTATGTTGACAATCTGAAAGTCGAGTAATTGAAAGGAGAGATGTTCTCTTGCAAAAAACACGTTTTTCGGCAGTGGTTTCCACATTTATCTACTGCTTCATCTTCTGGCTTCTGCTCACATGGTCGCTTGACGCGCAGGAGCTTGTCGCGGGTGCGGTCGTCAGCCTCGCCGCGGCGCTGTTCTCGGCAAGGTTCTTTATACATAAGAAGGCATTCTGGATGTTCAGACCCGCGAAGTTTGCGAACATGATCGCCTACCTCTTCGTGTTCTTCGGAGAGCTGTGGCGCGCAAACGTCGATGTGGCAAAGCGCTGCTTCGGCGGTTGCAAGAATGTCTACCCCGGCATCGTCAAGGTGCCCGTTGACATCAAGGCCGATTACGGGCAGGCTATGCTTGCAAACTGCATCACGCTTACCCCCGGCACCATCACCCTCGACATCGCCGAGGAGGAGGACGGACGCGACTTCTTCTATATCCACTGCATCGACGTCAGGGATTTTGAGGACAAGGATATATTCTACGTCAGCCATGACGGAAAGAATAAGCCTCTCCCCCTCCATAAGGACAGAGCCAAGGCCGGCGACAGCATCAAGGGCACAATGGAAAAATGGATAAGGAGGATATGGGAATGACAGAGCTTATGATTTTCGCGGTCGTGTACGCCCTGTTTGCTGCCGTGAACTTCTACCGTCTCATCAAGGGACCCACCGCCGCGGACAGAATGGTCGCCGCGGACACCATGGATATCCTCGTCGCCTGCGCAATGGTGCTCTTCTCCATATACAGCGGCAGAGGCATATACCTCGATATCGCAATCATCACCGCCATGCTCGGTATTCTCAATACCATGCTTGTCGGCCGTTACCTTGACACCGGGAGGTGGCATAAGAAATGATTCTGAGAATTGTTATAGACCTTTTCCTGCTGCTGGGTGCGGTCTTTGCCCTCGCGGGGACGATCGGCGTTGCCAAAATGCCTGACACCTTCTGCCGTATGCAGGCAAGCACCTGCGTGACGACGCTCGGCGTCATATTCCTCGGCTTCGGCGCAATTCTGTACGCCGCATTCGTTATGCACAGCGGCAGTACCGCCGTCAAAATACTCGTTATCGGCGCGCTTGTCATTGCCGTTAACCCCATCGGCGCACACGCTATCGCCAAGGGCGCTTACCGCTCCGGCGTCCGCCCGGAGCGTCCGATGGAAATGGATGATTTCAGGAGGGATTTCAATGATTGATCTTGTTTTTATCCTGAATGCGCTTATCATTTTCGGCCTTGTCGCATCCGCGGTCTTTGCCGTGCATTTTGACAAGCTCCTGCCCAGCGTTATCGCGCTCAGCGCGACCGGTATCTTCGCCGCGGCGGAGTTCCTGCTTCTGCACGCACCCGACGTCGCCATCTCCGAGGCCGCCGTCGGCGCCGCGCTCACGCCGCTTATATTCATCATCACTCTTAAAAAAATACGGGGAGGCGACGATAAATGAAGAAATTTCTTATCTGGGTCTGCCTTGCCATGTTCCTCGCCGTCGGCGTCTGCGCCGCGCTTGATATGGCGACACTCCCTCCCACCTACGATTCCGAGAACGCATCCGTCTCCGCTTACGAGCTGATGCAGAACCCCGAAGGCTATGACGACGAGAACGTTGACGGCGCCGCCGCGGCGATAGTTCAGCAGAACCTCGCCAAGACTCACGCCGTAAACGACGTCACAAGCATTGTCTTTGACTTCAGAGGCTACGATACGATGGGCGAGAGCTTTATTATGATCCTCACCGTTTCCGCGGTCATCGTCCTTCTGAGAAAGACCAAGGAAGAAAAAGAAAAGTTGAAGGAGGAGCGAAATGCAGCAGCACGTTAATCAGTCAGGCGTTAAGCGCGTTATTACCCGCTGCGGCTGCGATTGGATAATCCCCCTGTGCTTTGTGTACATCTTCTACATAATCCTGCACGGGCATCTCAGCCCCGGCGGCGGCTTCCAGGGTGGCATACTCACGGTCGCGCTCGTCCTGCTTATCTATCTCGGCCACGGCTATGAAGAGGCCAAAAAGGCACTGCACCCGAATCTCGCCCACCCGCTTGAGGGCGTGGCGCTGATGATCTATGTCATTCTCGCGTTCATGGGCATCGTCTTTGCCGCAAGCTTCTGCCAGAACTTTATCTACTATCAGGGCGATATCGGAAAGCTCATGAGCAGCGGCACTATCTTCTGGATGGGCAGCACCGTCGCTTTCGACGTGTTCACCGCGTCCATCACACTCTCCATCGGTATGCTCTCCGTCCTGTTCCCGCAGGATATAGACAACATGAATTGAGGTGGAAACATGATAACATTAAACTACATTGCCTCATTCGTCCTCATGTTCCTCGGACTTTACTGCATCGTGCTGAAGCATAACGCCGTCAAGACCGTCATCGGCCTTTGCATCATGGACTACGGCGTGAATCTGCTTCTGATATCCGTCGGCTATGTTCCCGGCGGCACCGCCCCGATCTTCACCGTCGGTGAGATCACCGCTGCAAGCCACTTCGTCGACCCCATCCCCCAGGCGCTCACGCTGACGAGCATCGTTATCGGCGCCTGCGTCACCGCGATGAGCCTTGCGCTTGTCATAAAGCTTGAGGAGGAGTACGGCACGCTTGACACCAGAGAGATAAGGAGGCTTCGCGGATGATTTTCGATTATCACCACCTCCCGATATGCGCGATAATGGCGCTGCTGTTCGGCGCGTTCTTCATAACGGCCTTCGGCACGGCGAGCATCACAAGAAAAATTGCCGCCATCGTCTCCTCGCTTCTGAGCCTTGTCTGTCTGGTCCTGCTCATCGAGCCGGTTATGATAAACGGCGAGATCATCTCCTACTGGATGGGCAGCCGCAGCATCGCCGGCGGCTACGCCATCGGCATCGCGCTTGAGGTCGATGCGCTCAGCCTGTTCTTCGGTCTGCTTGTCGGCATCGCGGCCTTCGCCGCGTGTCTGTACAGCATCAATTATATCGAGCATGACGCGCACCAGGTGCAGTATTACACCCTGCTCCTGATGACCTCCGGCGGCGTTCTCGGCATGGTGCTGACGGGCGACATCTTCAATATGTACATCATGGTCGAGATTATGACCTTCGGCGCGGTCGGTCTGACGGCCTTCCGCAGCAAGCAGGAGGGCGCGCTCGAAGCGGCGTTCAAGTACCTTGTCGTCGGCTCCATCGGCTCGTCATTCATCCTTGCGGGCGTCGTGCTGCTCTATGCCGAGGCGCACACACTGAATCTCGCCCAGCTCTCCGCGCTCATGCCCGCGAAGGTCTCCACGAACACCGTGAAGGTCGCGTTCGCGCTCATGTTCGTCGGCTTCTCCACCAAGGCGTTCATCGTTCCGTTCCACCCGATCGCGGCGGACGCGCACGGTGCGGCTCCCGCCTCCGTGTCGCTCATGATCTCCGGCGTTCTCACAAAGTCCGGTATCTACGCCATCATCAGGCTCTGCTACTTCCTGTTCCAGACCATGGAGCTTGGCAGGATGCAGTTTCTGCTCGTGTTCATCGGCTGCGTCAGTATGTTCGTGTGCGTCACGATGGCACTTGCACAGCGTGACTTCAAGCGTCTGCTCGCCTTCCACAGCATCTCGCAGATAGGCTATGTGCTCACGGCCGTCGGCCTTGCAAGCGCGCTCGGCCTCTCAGCGGGCTTGTACCACGCGATGAACCACACCATCTTCAAGGGTCTGCTGTTCCTTGCCGCCGGCGCCGTCATGCATGCGACCGGCACGGGCGATCTCAACAGGCTCGGCGGTCTGTCAAAGAAAATGCCAAAGACCACCGTTCTGTTCCTCATCGGCGCGTTCTCCATCAGCGGTCTGCCCCCCTTCAACGGCTTTGCCTCGAAGTGGATGATCTATCAGGCAGCCTACCAGAGAGCCGTCGAGACGGGCAACATTGGTTTCCTGCTTGCGACCGTCGTCGCTCTCGTGACCTCCATACTCACGCTCGCCTCCTTCGTCAAGGTCAGCCAGTCCGTATTCTTCGGCCAGCTCCCCGCAGAGTGTGAAAACGCCAAGGAAGCGCCTCTGAGTATGCGCCTTGCGATGGAGCTGCTCGCGGTGCTGTGCGTCGTTACGGGTCTGTTCCCGAATCTCGTCACCACCTATATCACCGAGCCGGCGGCAAAGGCCGCGCTCAACGCGGTCGCCTACATCAACTCCATGATGGGCGCGGGCTACGCCGAGAGCGTAATGGCGGCCGTCCCCGCGGTACCGGAGATCAGTTTTGTCACCGTCGGTATGTGGAGCCCCGTATCGTGGCTGCTCATCCTCTGCATCGCACTGCTCGCCTTCACCATCGTGGCGGTTGCCGCAAAATACGACAACGTCAGCGAGTGCAGGGGCGAGATCGACACCAAGCACGAGCTCTTCTACGGCGGCGAAGCACAGAGCTTCTCCCAGGTCGGCGGCGAAGACCTCTTCTGGGGCTTCAAGCACAACTGGAAAGGCTACTTCAGCTTTATGCACGAGCTGCACAGCGGCGTTGTCAACGACTATGCGCTGTGGACCGTGGTGGACGCGGCGCTCATAATGGGCTTCATGCTCATAGTTCTTTAAGGAGGTGGGACAATGCTCGTACTTATCAACGTGCTCAAATATCTGGGCTACATACTCATTTTTCCGGGCTTCCTGTTCTGCTTCATGTGCGGACTGCTTCTGTGCGGTATCGACCGCAAGCTGGTCGCAAAGATGCAAAAGCGTGTCGGCCCGCCGATACTCCAGCCCTTCTATGATTTCTTCAAGCTCTGCGGCAAGGAGACGATAATCCCCGCCGCCGCAAACAAGACCATGTTCATGGCAGCGCCGCTGGTCGGCCTTGCCGCACTGGTCGTTATCCAGCTCTTTATCCCCATTTACGGCTTTGAGGCATTCTCCGGCATGGCGGACGTGATCGTTATCCTCTATCTGCTGCTCATCCCCGCAATGTCCTCCATGCTCGGCGGCGCTGCGTCCGGCTCCCCCTACGCGGGCGTCGGTCTGAGCCGTGAGATGGTTACCATCATCTCCTGCGAGCTTCCGCTCGTGCTCGTATTTCTCGCGGTCGCAAAGAAGGTGGGCGCGGCGTATGACGGCGGCCTGTGCTTCTCGCTTGCGCAGATTGCCGAGTACCAGATGGAAAACGGCAGTCTCCTTCTCCACGGCAGTATGATCCCCGCGGCGGCGGCGCTGCTGCTCACCATCCCCGGCGAAACCGGCAGCCATCCCTTTGACGCGGCCGAGGCCGAGACGGAGATCTGCGAGGGTCTGCTCGCCGAGTACAGCGGCGCTCCCCTCGGAATCTACAAGCTGAGCCACGCCGTGAAGCTTCTCACACTGACGAGCCTGTTCGCTGCGCTGTTTCTCGGCGGCATCGGCACCGGCATCGTCGTCGTTGACGCGATCATCATGTTCCTGCTCTGCATTGTCGTGACCGCGCTCACGGTATCGCTTGTCCACGCCGTCACCGCGAGACTGAAAATCGAGCAGATATTCAAGTTCTACTGGACTGCCGTATCCGCACTGGCGGCCATCAGCCTTGTTCTCGCATGGTGCGGACTGTAAGGAGGGGTGGAAATGTTCAAAAAGCTTATTGAGGAAAGCACCGCAAAATCCCCGTGGATATTCCACATCAATTCCGGCTCCTGCAACGGCTGCGATATCGAGCTTGTCGCCGTGCTGACCCCGCGCTACGACGCGGAGCGCCTTGGCTTCAAGCTTGCGGGCAGCCCGAGACACGCCGACATCGTGGTCGTCACCGGCCCCGTCACAAAGCAGTCCCTGCCCCGCGTCCTGCGCGCGATCTCGCAGGTTCCCGAACCGCGCTGCATCGTCACCATGGGCTCCTGCCCGCAGTCGGGCAACGTGTTCAAGGGCAGCTACTCCGTCGCAGGCCCGCTGAGCGCTTATGTCGATGTTGACGTTGACATCGCAGGCTGCGCGCCGAAGCCGGAGGCCATTATGGACGGTCTGGTGCTCGCCACCGAGATACTCAAAAAGAAAAGGGGGCAGATGTAATGGATTTTCCGTTCATTAAAGAGGCGCTGATGAACCTCTTCAGCAAGTCAAGCTGTGATATGTACCCCGTTAAGAGCGCCCCCGCCATGCCGAACTACCGCGGCCGCATCAAGTATGACCCGACAAAGTGCATGGGCTGCGGCATGTGCGAGCGCGTCTGCGCCGGCGGCGCCATCACGAGAGTCATCGAGAAAACCGAGGACGGCGACAGAGTGACGCTCACCTTTGACATGGGCTCGTGCACCTTCTGCAGCCACTGCGCGGATTTCTGCTCCAGCAAGGCCATCACCCTGACGGACGAATACCACATGATAGCCACAAAGCACGAGGACCTTCTGGAGACCGGCAGCTTCGTCAAGAAGCCCGCAAAGAAGGCGCCGGCCTGCGACGCGCCGAAGCTCGGCGTACAGCCGCGCGGCGACGGCAAACCCGTCAGCGATCCTGCGCTCTGCGTCTACTGCGGCATCTGCGCCAAGAAGTGCCCCGGCGGCGCACTTGAGGTTGACAGGGCGGCAAAGACATGGAAGCTCGACGAGGAAAAATGCCTCGCCTGTGGCGCCTGTGCCGACGCCTGCCCCAAGAAGTGCATCGCGATCTGAGCCGGATTTCGCCGGATTCGGTGAAAAAATGAATCTGACGGCACCCTTTCGGGGGTGCCGTTATTCAATATTGAAAAATGTGTTTGGCGGGGATATACTTCTGTCGGGTGAGTTTATGAGATTAAAAGACGAAAACTGTGAATATCTCGAATGTGAAAAGAAGTGGGTGTTCGCGCTGCTGATCTTCGTGGGCGGCTATTTCGGCGGCTTCACATACAACGCGCGCGGCGGCGTTTTCTGCAACGCCCAGACGGCGAACTTCGTGCTGTTCGGCCTCGCCGTCAGCAAGGCGGAGTGGGCGAGAGCCGTCTACTACTTCATACCGATGACGGCGTATGTCCTCGGCGCTTTCGTCTCCGAGACGGTGGCGT
This sequence comes from uncultured bacterium, assembly GCA_945917385.1. Next base: position 1,347 of record CAMEHJ010000022.1, on the reverse strand, counting down.
ACTCCATCAAGAAATACCGGCTTATCCGCTGGGACACGCTGCTCATCGGCATTGAGATAGCGGCGGTCGTCGTGCTGGGGCTGATTCCGGACAGTGCGCCGTACCGGATAACCCACGTCGCCGTGAACTTCATCTGCTCGATGCAGTACAACACCTTCCGGCAGGCTCAGGGGATACCCGTCTCAACGACCTTCTGCACAAATCATATCAGGCAGGTAGGCGTATATGCCGCGCTCTCTCTGCGCCATCCGCAGGAAAAAGCGTACAGGGACAGAATGTACTTCCACATCCTGCTGATCGTGTCCTTTGTCGCGGGCGTGATCGCGGCGGCGATGCTCAGCACGCGCTTCGGCGGACACGCCCTGTTCGGCGCACTTATACCGCTCACAGCGATTTTTGCGGACTTCCTCTACGCCGATCTCAGAACGGAAAAGGGCAGGATCGGGGAAAAACCGCACGGACACTGATTGCCGATGCCTGACTGTTGCATTAAAATGAAATATGTGCTATAATATATGCAAAAAAATGAAATGAGTTTTCACTATGAAGGAATCCCTTTTTTACATTCAGAGAATAAACGCGCTTTACAACACCGGCGTTTTCTCAAAATCGGACAAGCGCCTTGCGGATTTTCTGCTTGAGCACCCCAACTGTGTGGACAGCGAGACGGCAAGCTCGCTCGGCGAACACGTCGGCGTCAGCGCCGCGACGGTGGTAAGGTTCTGCCGCAAGCTCGGCTTTGAGGGGCTGGCGGACATGAAGCAGAGCGCCGCTTACAGAAACTATATCGAGAGCACGACCACCGATATGGACCTCATAAAGGGCGACAATGCGGACACCGTGAAAAACAAGGTCATTCAGTACATGAAGATGATCGTTGACCAGCTCCAGATATCCCTGAGCCCCGAACTTCTGCAGAGGGCGGCGGACATGATTTCTGAGGCGGAGCACGTTGTCATTGTCGCGGAGGGCGGCTCCGGCACGATTGCGCGCGCGGCCTACGACATTTTTCTGAAGCTTGCGATCCCCTGCCGCATTGTTGAGGACATCATGTTCCAGATGATGGAGATAAGTATGATGGACAGGAACGACGTTTTGTTCATCATTGTAAACTCCGGCAGGACCTACAACATCCTCCAGACCGCCGAGTACGCCAAGGAGCGCGGAATACCCACCGTCGGTATCGTCGGGCCGAAGAACTCCCCGCTGTCAAAGTATCTGGATGTGGAGCTGTCAACCTCCATGTTCAACAGCAGCTATTTCAGCGACATTTCGGCGGCGCGTCTGTGTGAATTGGCGACCGTTTCAATTCTCCATTCCATTCTCGCACTCACAAGAGACGACAAG
>CAMEHJ010000021.1 GCA_945917385.1 uncultured bacterium | reverse complement strand
TGTCACCGAAGGTGACTGAGAGGGGCGTAGCAAGGGATTCGATGTCGTATCTTTCCCCCTCTCCGTCAGCGACTTACGCCGCTGCCACCTCTCCCGACGGGCGAGGCAAGAACGCCCTATTGCAGGTGCAGGTGGGAGCATGCCTTGGCTCCCCCTTGGGGGGGGCGGTCACCGAAGGAGACTGAGAGGGTTTCCTTTGTTCACAGAAGCTTCTTCACTATCGGAATTTTCCTCGCGATAAAGGTCACTGCAAAGCAGAGCAGCGCGAGCAAAGCCGTAAATCCCGTCACACTGAGCGCCGGGTAATCTGCCGTCATGCCGATGTGCACTCTGTCAAGAAGGTCTATCATCAGCGGGTGGATGAGGTACACGCCGAGCGTACAGTCGGAAAGCGTCCGGATGAGCGCGGTGTGTTTGAACTCATGCCCGCGCAGCGCGTTAAAGAAGCAGAAAATGCACGTTGCCTGAATAAAGGACGGCAGCGACATATAGTGAAACAGCCAGCCCTCCGCCTCATTGTTCAGCCTGCTGTACCAGAGATTGCCCCGAGCGGCGAGCAGGGTGCAGACGACGAACACCGCACTCGATATCAGCATCGTGTGCTTCGGCATCTTCCGTTCACCGAGCCACCAGCCCCATACCGCGTATCCGAGGTAGGGCAGCCAGTCGAGCGAGAAATCCAGCGTGAACTGGTGGAGTATGTAAGCGGGCTTCGGCGTGAGATTCAGGTTTCGCCACAGGATAACGAAGCCGAAAAACAGCGCAAGCAAATAGCGGCTGTCGATTTTTTTCCCGTGTATTGCACAAAAGACAAGCGGCATGAACAGGTAACAGACCACCATCGCCGGCAAAAACCACAGGTGGTAGTGCCCGCGCGCCACCGCCATGAAAAAATCGTAGTCGAGGGCGAAGCTGCCCGCGGCGACGCGGCTTCCGGCGGCGTAAAAGACCGACCAGAAGAAGAACAGCCCCGCCAGCTTCAGCGCGTGATTTTTCAGAAACGGCGCAAGCGGCAGCTCCTCGCGCGAGAACAGCAGCGTCCCGCTGAGCATGAAGAACACAGGAACGCTCCCGCGCGCAAACGTTGCGATGAAGTTTATTTCCGTGAAGGAGCTGCTGAACATCGGGCAGTAGCGGTATATCTCCGCGCTTGTATGGATCAGCATGACAAGAAGGCAGGCGGCTATCCTGCACAAATCAAGCTCATATCTTCTTTTCAATGTCGGTGTCCTTTCCCCCGATAAGCGCAAGCTTTTGCCCGCGGGTGAGTTGTTTTATGTGCCATTCGCGGCTCATCGCCTCGTTTTTCGTGTCAAAGCTCTCGTAGTAGACAAGCTCAACAGGTGCGTGTGCGCGGGTGTATTTCCCGCCGCGCCCTGTTTTATGCTCCTGGATGCGCTTATCGAGGTCGTTTGTCCAGCCGGTATACAGTGATCCGTCGCCGCAGCGGAGAATGTATGTGTAGTTCAACGCCGCACCTGCCGGATGTTCTTCTCAAACTTCGCGCGCGGCCCCATGACCTCGTGTCCGCAGCCGCAGCAGCGCAGGCGAAAATCAGCCCCTATGCGCAGAACCGTCCAGTCCTTGCTGCCGCAGGGGTGCGCCTTTTTCATTGTGAGTATGTCTCCAACCTGAATATCCATGCTTCACCTTATTTCCTGATCTCTTCCCAGTAGCGTTTGGCGGCCTGCTCGGTCTTGTTGTCGCCGTACTCGTAGTAGTGCGCCGCTCTCAGCTCGTCCGGCAGGTATTGCTGCTTTACCCAGTGGTTTTTGAAGGCGTGCGGGTATTTGTAGCCCTGCTCGCGCTCAAAGCCCGTTCCGTCGGCGTGGATGTTCTGAAGCTCTCTGGGAATAGAGCCGGTGCGTCCCGCGCGGATATCCGCCAACGCGCGGTCGATGCCGACGCAGGCGCTGTTGGATTTCGGCGCGGTCGCAAGCAGAATGCAGGCCTCCGCAAGCGGCAGCCGCGCCTCCGGCAGACCGAGCTGGAGAGCGGAGTCAACGCAAGCCTTGACGATCGGCACCGCCATCGGGTATGCAAGCCCGATATCCTCGCTCGCCGAGCAGAGTATGCGCCTGCACGCGCCTATGAGGTCGCCCACTTCAAGCAGCCTTCCGAGGTAGTGGAGCGCGGCATCTGGGTCGGAGCCGCGCAGAGATTTCATCAGCGCGGAGAGGATGTCAAAATGCTCGTCCCCTTCGCGGTCGTATCGCATGGCGGAGCGCTGGGTTATTGCGGCGGCGTCCTCAAGCGTAACGCTGTCGCGTCCTATCGCGGAGGAGAACAGCAGCTCCACCGAGTTTATGGCCTTGCGCACGTCGCCACCGCAGGAGGAGGAAATGCGCGCGATAACCCCCTCGTCAAAGCCGAGGGGAGTGTCCCGCCTGAGGTTCATAATGTCAATCGCGCGTCTGACCGCCCTCTGAGTGTCCTCGGCGGAGACGGGTTTAAACTCAAATACCGTCGAGCGGCTCAAAATCGCGTTGAACACGCAGAAATACGGGTTTTCCGTCGTCGAGGCGATGAGCGTTATCCGTCCGTCCTCGATAAATTCAAGCAGCGACTGCTGCTGTTTTTTGTTGAAATATTGAATCTCGTCGAGGTAGAGCAGCACCCCTCCCGGCGCAAGGAAGGAGTCAAGCTCGTCAATTATCTTTTTGATGTCGGAGATGCCGGAGGTCGTCGCGTTAAGCTTACGCAGGGAGCGGTTGGTTTTCTCCGCGATGATGCGCGCGACGGTGGTTTTGCCCGTGCCGGAGGGTCCGTAGAAAATCATATTGGGTATCTGCCCGCTCTCGACAATTCTGCGCAGCATACCGCCCTGAGACAGGATGTGCCGCTGGCCCACAACATCGTCGAGCGTAGACGGGCGTATTTCGTCCGCAAGAGGCTTGTACATATCCGCCGCGTTCCTCCCGAAAAACAAATTATTAATTCATTATAACATGTAAGCGGCGATTTGTAAAATCAATATCTTACAGAACCTTTATGTGTAAAAATACGTCAAAACAACGGTAGACAATTTGAAAAAGACGCAGTATAATTATGTAAACAAGACATGAAGGAGAAAAACAGAATGTCAAGAGGTAAAATAAAGATAATACTTTTTCTGATAGTGTTCCTGCTGACGCTGGCGGTGGTGTGCAATCTGCTCATCGACCTGAGCGAGCAGAAGGCGGCGGCGAACGCGACCCCCGCGCCGATCGTGACGGGTTCGGACAAGCCTTCCTCCTCCGGCACCGTCGTTGTGGAGACTGCACCCCCCGTCACCATTGCGCCCGTCACCCCGACGCCCAAGCCGGTCTACTCGGCGCCCATCACGCCCATAGACCCCGTTGCGCCCGAAAGCGCCACCCCCGCCCCGTCCGAGTCCATACTTCCTGTCCCGACCGCAACTCCCGTCCCCGCGGATACGGTCATTGGCTCCGGCCAGTTCATGTCCGACACGGGACTGCCCATCAACATTACTGCCGACTGGACGGCCACCGTCGTTGACTCCGGTACCGTCAAGGTAACGGTCAGCGTTGACCTCAGCTCCTACTCCCTGTTTATAAGTGAATCTCCGTCGGGCGTGTATGTCAGCGTAGGCGATCAGTTCAAGTCCAGCGCCACCCCTGCCGTAGAGCACCCGGACAACACCCTCATCATCACCCACCTCTGCACGACCGAGCATATTCTCAAGCTCTCCTCGGGCAACACCTCCACCTTCCCCGTGGCGGTTGAGTACCACTTCAACGGCGTATACAAGCAGCAGGAGCTGCCCGTTATCGAGTGCGGCGGCGAGATCACGCTCTCCAGATAATATGCGTACACAAAAACAGGTTAACGAGATAGTCCGGCTTTTGCTGGATGAGTACCCGCAGGCGGACTGTACGCTCGACTGGGAAAAGGACTATGAGCTGTTGTTTTCCGTGCGCCTTGCCGCCCAGTGTACGGATGAGCGCGTGAATAAAATCACCCCCGCGCTGTTTGCCCGCTTCCCGACGCTTGAGGCGTTTGCGAACGCGGACGTATCAGAGGTGGAGGAGTATGTACACTCCTGCGGCTTTTACCGCGCGAAGGCGCGGGACATTGTCGCGTGCGCCGGAGTGCTTCTCCAAAAATACGGCGGTGAGCTTCCGAGAACCATGGAAGAGCTTACGGCGCTGCCGGGCGTCGGCAGAAAGACGGCGAATCTCATCCTCGGCGACGTGTTCAAAATACCCGGCTCCACGGTGGTCGACACGCACTGCATCCGCATCTCAAACCGTCTGGGACTTGTGGACGATCTCAAGGACCCCGTGAAAATCGAGCATGAGCTTCGCAAGATACTCCCGCCGGAACACTCGTCGGATTTCTGCCACTATATCGTCCTGCACGGCAGGGCGGTGTGCGACGCGAGAAAGCCCGACTGCGCAAACTGCTGTGTAAAACATTTGTGCAAAAGCTTCTCCGGCTGAGCTATATGAATAAACCTTCCCGTTTACAAAGCCAAAATGACTTTATAAACGGGAAGGTCTGTATTGGCAAACGGTTTGCCGTATTTGATGTTGGTTTTTCCTGTTGACTTCGCACCTCTCCCGGTGCTATAATTTAATCACAAAGGGCGATGACGTATAAGTCAGCTCGTTATAGTGTAAACCTTTGTATTCAGGCCGTCACTGTGCAGAGTGGCGGCCTTGCTTTTTTATCCTCACGGTTACGGTTAATCCGAAGATATGTAACGTAATGATAATCGGCATTCGCTCACCCCCTTTCGGGTGGTGTAGCTGACCGCCTCGCCCCTTGCTTGTTTTTAAGATATCATATTCAGCAAATACTGCCAAGCCTTTTTCTCAATTTCTTCGGCAGAGCTGAACAAATGCCGGCTCCTCTATTGCAAAGTGCAGCAGGGGAGCCGGCGTTTATTCATTTCAAAACCACATTCTCGTCGCCTAAAAGCTCCTTCAGCTCGGTGACAAGCCCCTCGTGGATGAGACAGCTTGCGCCGATGCGCTTTTTCTCCTTCTCGCACCAGATAATCATCTGCTGAGAGCCGGGGAACATCGTGAGGATAAGCTCAATGCGCTGCATAACAGGGTCGTCGCGGCTTTTGAGCTTTACCCACAGCTTGCTGTCCGCCTTTGCCGCTGTGGGAACGTGCTGCTCCGGCATCGAGCCGATATCGGAGAGCGGGCGTATCGTGTCCACCATGATCTGCGGCTCCTTCTCGTCACGCACGGAAATCTTGCCGCGCACGATGATGCCGGCGTTATCCTTGATGTACGCGCCGCCGGAGTCGAGCGCGCGCTGAAACGCCATCAGCTCGATGCTGCCCGTGTCGTCCTCAAGCTGGATGTAGCTCATCAGCGTGTTATTTTTCGTCGTTCTTGTGCGGTAGGATGATATGACGCCCGCGACAGTGACGGTCTGTCCGTCATAGAATTTCCCGCCGCCGTCGTCGGCTGAAAAGTCGCTCAGTATCGCGCCGAGCGCCACCGCGCCGATACGCCGCACGGCAGTGCGGTAGCCGTCCATCGGGTGACCGGAGAGATAAAGTCCGGTTATCTCCTTCTCCATCGCCATCTTCTCCATCGGGGAGAACTCCGTAACTTCGGGGATGGGGATCGCCTCAGGCTCGGTGTCAGATTCATCGCCGCCTCCGAAGAGGTCAAACTGCCCGGAGATGTTGTCGCGTTCGGCGCGGGCGATGCTGTCTATGACCTGCCCCGCAATCTGGAGCAGTGCCTTGCGCTTGTAGCCCATGCTGTCGAACGCACCCGCGCGGATAAGGCTGTCAACGGCGCGGCGGTTAAGCTCCTTGCCGCTCATCCTGCGGCAGAAGTCCTCAAAGCTTTTGAACGCACCGCCATGTTCGCGCTCTTGCACAAGCTCCTCAATGGCGCCCCAACCGATGCCCTTTATTGCGACAAGGCCGAAGCGGATATTTTCGCCGGCGACGGTAAAGTTTGCGTCGGACTCGTTCACGTCCGGCGGCAGAAGCTGAATACCCATCTCGCGGCAGGCGGAAATGTACTCTGCGACCTTTGTGCTGTTGTCAAGTACCGAGGTCAGCAACGCCGCCATGTACTCGCGCGGGTAGTGGCGCTTCATGTAGGCTGTGCGGTAGACCACTATCGCATAGCTCACGGCGTGTGCCTTATTGAAGGCGTAGCTTGCAAAGTCAAGAATTTCGTCGTATATGCTGTTTGCGATATCCTCGCTCACGCCGTTTGCCAGCGCGCCGGGGATATTGCGCGAGGGGTCACCGTGCACGAAGGCAACGCGCTCGGCGTCGATGACCTTGTGCTTCTTCTTGCTCATCGCGCGGCGTATCATGTCGGCCTGACCGAGTGAGAAACCCGCGAGACGGCGGAAGATTTCAATAACCTGCTCCTGATATACGATGCAGCCGTAGGTGACCTCAAGAATCGGGCGCAGCAGCTCATGCTTGTAGCGTATTTTCTCCGGGTGCTGAGAGCAGTCCAGAAAGCGCGGTATGCTGTCCATCGGACCGGGGCGGTATAGCGCGATAATAGCGGTGATGTCCTCAATGCTCTTGGGCTTGAGTCCGACGCTCACCGCGGTCATGCCCGTGCTTTCAAGCTGGAACACGCCGCTTGTGTGCCCCTCCGCGAGCATTCTGAAGGTCTCCTCGTCGTCCTCCGGCAGCGCTTCCACGCGAAAGTCCGGCTCATACCGGCGCACAAGCTTTGCCGCGTCCTCAAGCACCGTGAGGTTGCGAAGCCCCAGAAAGTCCATTTTCAGAAGTCCCAGCTCCTCAAGCGTCGTCATCGGGTACTGACAGACAATGCTGTCGTCGTTTCTGGAGAGGGGGACGTACTCGTAAACCGGCTTCTCGGTGATGACCACGCCCGCCGCGTGCATGGAGGCGTGGCGCGGCACGCCCTCAAGTGCCTTGGCAACGTCGATGAGCCGGTGCAGCTCCTCGTTGCTGTCGTACATTTCGCGCAGGGGCTTTGAGAGGCGCAGCGCCTCGTCTATGGTCATGTTCAGCGCCTGCGGGCCCGTCGGCACCTGCTTTGCCACCGCGTCCGTCTCCGCGTAGCTGACGGACAAAGCGCGGCCTACGTCGCGTATCGCGGCGCGGGCTGCCATCGTGCCGAAGGTGACGATCTGCGCCACATGGTCGCTGCCGTAGAGGCGGTTGACGTAGTCGATGACCTCGCCGCGCCGGTTGACGCAGAAGTCCACGTCGATATCCGGCATGGAGACGCGTTCGGGGTTCAGAAAGCGCTCGAAGAACAGGCTGTATTTTATCGGGTCAACGTCGGTGATGTGCAGGCAGTAGGACACGACGCTGCCCGCGGCGCTGCCGCGTCCGGGGCCGACCGGGATGCCGTTGCGCTTTGCGTAGCCGATAAAGTCGGACACGATGAGAAAGTAATCCACAAAGCCCATCTTGTGTATCATTTCAAGCTCGTATTCAAGCTGCGCGTGAACCTCCGGCCGGGTGGGGAAGCGCTCTGCGAAGCCCTTTTCGCAGAGCTTTTTCAGGTATTCGTAGCTGTCGCTTTCGCCTTCGGGGAGCTTGAAGCGCGGCAGGTGGTAGTGCCCGAACTCAAAGTCGAATGAGCACATCTCCGCGATCTTGACCGTGTTGTCGGCGGCGTCGCCGAATTCGGGAAACAGCGCGCGCATCTCCTCTTCGCTCTTGAGGTAGAATTCCTCCGACTCAAAGCGCATCCTGTTCGGCTCGTCCACGGTGCGGCCGGTCTGTATGCACAGCAGCACATCCTGATAGTATGCGTCCGATTTTTCTATGTAGTGCGCGTCGTTTGTCAGCGCGAGGGGGATGCCGGTCTCGCGGTGGATTTTGATAATGCCCTCCGCCGCGCGCTTTTCCTCCGGGATGCCGTGATCCTGAATCTCAAGGTAGAAGCTGTCTTTACCGAATATCTCCTGCAGCTCTCTTGCCAGGGCGCGCGCCTCGTTGTACCGGTCTTTCAGAATAAGCTGCGGTATCGCGCCCGCGAGACAGCCGGACAGACAGACAAGCCCCTCCGAGTGCGCTTGGAGCAGCTCCCAGTCTATGCGGGGCTTGATGTAGAAGCCCTCCGTGAACGCCGCCGAGACAAGGCGGCAGAGGTTATGGTAGCCGGTTTCGTTTTTGCACAACAGGATAAGGTGGCTGTAATCATTGTCAACGCCGTGCTCCTTGCTGTGCATACTGCGCGGCGCGACATAGACCTCGCACCCGATTATCGGCTTTATGCCGCCGTCAATGCAGGCCTTGTAAAACGCGACCGCGCCGTACATCACGCCGTGGTCGGTAATGGCGAGGGCGGTCTGCCCCAGCTCCTTTGCGCGCGCAACGACCCTCTCGATGCGGCAAGCGCCGTCGAGCAGGGAGTATTCCGTGTGCATATGCAGGTGAACAAAGCCCATTTTCGGTGTCCTTTCAAATGTTGATGCTGTTATTCCTCCGCCTTGAAGCTCATTATCTTTCTGAAGCGGTAGGCGAGCGTGCTCTTGCTGACCGGGGGATAGGAGAGCTTCGCAAGGTCCGAGAGACTGACTTCGGGGTTGGCAATTCTGAGCAGCGCCGCGTCTCTCAGCGGTTCCGGCAACGCGTCAAGCCCGCAGGTCTTGACGATGCGGCGTATGGCGGCCATCTGCTCCTGCGCGGCGGCGACGGTCTTGTCTGCGTTCGCGCTGTCGCAGTTTATCATGCGGGTGATGGTGTTTTTCATTTCCTTATCGACCTTCGCGGTCATGATCTCCATCGCCGCGTTCGACGCGCCTATCGTCGTGAGAAAGTCGGCTATCATGTCCGCCTGTTTGAAATACAGCAGAAAGCTGCCGCTGCGCGTGCTCTCCTTCGGTGAAAGACCGAGGTCGAGCAGAATGGAGTATGCCTCGCGGCTCACGCTGTGGTGCGAGGTCGCAAGCTCAAGATGGTAGCGCTTCTCCGGGTCGGTAACGCTTCCCCCCGCCAAAAAAGCGCCGCGGATGAACGACACGCGGCAGCAGTCGTCCTCAATGATGCCGAAGTTAATGTGGTGCGACAGGGTACTCGCGATGTCCGCGCCGAAAGAGTCAAAAATAATTTTGAGCTTTGCGCGCTCGTTTATCAGAAACGTGCGTTTTCCCGCCGCGTTATCATCCGGCACGCGGTCAAAGCTTATGCCGAACGCGCGCCTGAAAAGCCTCGGCAGCCTTGCCGAGAAGCTGTCGGAGGCGGTGATGATCCGAATTTCCTGCGCCGAAAAGGTGTTGCAGTAGAGCAGGATGCCGTAGCATTCCGCAATCGCGCAGCATTTTTTGTCGACGCGGTTTTCGCATAATTCGCGCTTTGAGTCGGATGAAAATGACATTTTTCACCTCAAATTATTTGTCAACGTCGCGGTTGATATTGACCGAGCGGATACCCTCCGCAACAAGGTGGTCGTTGAGCGCGGACGCGATAGCCACGCTGCGGTGGTGCCCGCCGGTGCAGCCGATGGCGATGGTGAGACTTATTCTGCCCTCCTCAATATACAGGGGCAGCAGAAAGTCCAGCATATCCTGAATCTTCTCCATGAAGGTGCGCGACTGCTGATAGCCGAATACATATTCCGCCACCGGCCTGTCAAGCCCGCACAGCGGCCGCAGCTCGTCAACATAGAAGGGGTTCGGCAGGCACCTTGCGTCGAAAACCAGATCCGCGTCGAGCGGGATGCCGTACTTGTAGCCGAACGAGAGCACCGTCACGTCCAGCGTGCGCCTCTCGCCTTCGGGCGCGAACAGCGAGAACAGCTTATTCTGCAGCATACCGAGTGTAAGGCTGGAGCTGTTGACGATGTGGTCGGCGCGCTCCCGAATGGGCTTTAGCAGCTCTATCTCCTTTTTTATCGCGGCCTCGATTGAGACTCCCTGCGCCGCGAGCGGGTGCGGGCGGCGCGACTCCTTGTACCTGCGCACAAGGGTGCGGATATCCGCGTCCATGTAGAGAATCTGGCAGCTGCAGTCCATCTCCTTGAGCGTGTCGAGCGTACTCAGCAGCTCGCCGAAGCCGTCCTTCTCGCGCACGTCGGTCACCAGCGCGACCTTCTCATAGCGTCCGCCGGTGGCAATGCAAAGCTCCGCAAAGCGCGGCATGAGCGCGACGGGCATATTGTCCACGCAGTAGTAATCCAAATCCTCAAGCACGTCCGCAGCGCGGCTTTTTCCCGCGCCGGAAAGACCCGTTATGATAAGAAAATCCATTTAATGCTCCTGTTCTGTCTCTTCCTGCGCCGGCATATTGGGGCGCACATTGTGCAGCGGCACCGCCGGGCCGTGGTCGGCAAGCTTGTAGTCGGGCGGGAGAATTATCATCTCCGGCTCAAGGACGACCCCGCTGTGTTCAAAAACGGTTTTTCGTATGTGCATCATCAGCTCATATACATCGTGGGAGCTGGCGTTTCCGGTGTTCACCACGAAGCCGGAGTGCTTCTCGCTCACCTGCGCACCGCCTACGGAAAAGCCCTTCAGCCCCGCCTCCTCTATAAGCGCGGCGGCAAAATGCCCCTCCGGTCTGCGAAACGCGCTGCCCGCCGAGGGCAGGTCAAGCGGCTGCTTGTCGCGGCGGCGCTCGTTCAGCTCTCGCATTTTCGCGGCGATCTCCGCACCGTCGCCCTTGGGACACCGGATGACCGCGCTGAGCAGTACACAGCCGCCCATCTCCTGAAACAGACTCTTTCGGTAGCCGAAGCGGCACTGTTCGTTATTCAGCTCATAAAGTCTCTGTTCCGGCAGGTAGTAGAGCACGACGCTCTGCACCACATCCTTCATCTCGCCGCCGTAGGCGCCCGCGTTCATCATAAG
>CAMEHJ010000020.1 GCA_945917385.1 uncultured bacterium | reverse complement strand
AACCGTCATCTCTTTCGGTATTTTAGAGCGGCGGGACTGTCTCGCCTGGGCGCGGTACGCCGTTTCCCGCTTCGGCGCCGGTACGCCCGTTTTCCTGTCCGGCGTGTCGATGGGCGCGTCCACGGTGCTGATGGCGTCGGAGCTTGCGCTCCCCTCCAACATAATCGGCATCATCGCAGACTGCCCCTATTCCTCACCGGAGGCTATAATGCGTAAGGTGTGCCGGGTGGATATGCACCTGCCTCCGGCGCTCGTCCTGCCGTTTATCAGGCTCGGCGCGCGGCTGTTCGGGCATTTTGACCTCAGGGAATCCGACGCTGTCCGGGCGGTAAAAAACACCGGCGTCCCCATCCTGCTGCTTCACGGCGAGGACGACCGCTTTGTCCCCTGTGAGATGAGCCGGGAAATCTGTGCCGCCTGCGCCGGGGATATCACCTGTGTCACCTTTCCCGATGCGGGACACGGATTGAGCTATATTGTTGATACCGAAAAATACGAAAACGAAGTTGCCCGCTTTGTGAACCGCTGTCTGCAAAACTTCGGCGGCGGGCAGTGCCGCGGCAATGATATAAAAACAGAGTGTGACTGATTCCGGTCACACTCTGTTTTTTGCTGATTCGGCATAAATCTACTTTGATTCGATGCGGTCTTTCAGATATTCCTTCAACTGGAGCACGAGGGGATTGTCCCTGTTTTGCCGCAGGCATATGAGATTCAGTGCTATCTCGGTTTCCGGCAGCATAGAAATTGCACGGACACCGTATCGCGCGGCAAAGGACTCCGGCCCTATATATGCCCCTTTCCCGGCGCGCACCAGCGCCATGACGGCGTCGATATTGTCGGCGCGGTAAATCCGCGACACGCGTACACCATGCTCAAGGCAGAGACTTCGCATCAGCTCGTCATCCATCGAGCCTTCAGGGCCGCACACAACAGCGCAGTTATTCAGCTCGCGGAAGGGTATGCCCTCCGTACGCCCCGCTCTCGTATCGTTCTCTGACACGAGGATACACTGCCGCTCCTTCAAAAGCTCAAAAACGGAAAAGTGCTCGGGTCTGGAGATCATGGAGGCCGGCGGAAGCCGGTCGATAATCAGATTGATTGTCTTTTCCTCCAGCGCTTCAAGCATATCGCCGCCGATATCGGTCGTGAATGTGACCTCGATTTCCGGGTGCCGGTCGAAAAATTCAAGCACCGCCTCGAATATGCCGTTGGAAACCGCTCTCGCGCCGATGCCGATATTGACGCTGCTGCATATCGCTTTCCTCAGCAGCTTGGTTCCCTCCTGCAAGCGGCGCCAGCTCTCCGCAACATACTTCGCGTCCTCGCAGAAGGCTCTGCCCGCCGCAGTCAGCGTCACTCCCTGAGGCTCTCTGTGAAACAGGGAACAGCCCAGCTCCTCCTCAAGCCGCTTTATCTGCGAAGAGAGCGCGGGCTGAGATATGAACAGGTTTTCCGCCGCCTTGGAGACGTTGCCGCGCTGTGCAGTTTCCAGCACATAAAGCACCTGCATGATGGTCATGTTCTTTCCCTCCCATCGCATAGGTATAAGCTTTCCTTATGCCTGTATTTTAGTCTTGTATTTCCTTTTTTTCAAGTGGTTTTGTACAATTATTTTATCGGTAAAAACAAAAAATCTATGCAGAAAGGTGAGGTTTATGAAGCACTTACTCTCCGGTAACGAGGCGGTAGCCCGCGGTATCTATGAGGCCGGTATAAGGATCTGCTCTGCCTATCCCGGAACGCCCAGCACGGAGATACTTGAAAACGCCGCCGCTTATAAGGATGACGTGTACTGCGAGTGGGCGCCCAACGAAAAGGTGGCGACCGAGGTGGCATACGGCGCGGCAATCGCCGGAAGCCGCTCTTTGTGCGCGATGAAGCACGTCGGTCTGAATGTTGCCGCCGACCCGATTTTCACCGCCAGCTATCTGGGGGTGAACGCGGGCTTCATTATCGTCACGGCAGACGACCCCAGTATGCACTCTTCCCAGAACGAGCAGGACAACCGCTACTACGCCCGCGCCGCGAAGATCCCTATGGTGGAGCCTTCCGACAGCCAGGAGTGCAAGGATTTTGTCAGGGTAGCCTGCGAAATCTCGGAACACTTCGACACGCCCGTTCTCTTCCGTACCACCACCCGCATCAGCCATTCCAAAACACTTGTCGAGTTCGGCGAGCGTGTCTCTGTACCTGTAAAGCCCTACTCGCGCGACGGGCAGAAGCACGTCTGCACCCCCGCGAACGCCTACCGCAACCGCGCCCTTGTTGAGAAGCGTATGCAGGCGCTTGAGGAGTACGGCAATACCTGCCCTCTCAACCGCATGGAGCTTAAAGGGAGCAAGGTGGGGGTCATTTCCTCCTCCGTTGCGTATCAGTACGCAAAAGAGGTCTTTCCGGAGGACACATCCTTTCTGAAGCTGGGACTTACCTATCCCCTCCCGATGGGGCTTATCCGCGACTTTGCCTCCAGGGTTGAAAAGCTCTACGTCGTCGAGGAGCTGGAGCCGCTTATCGAGACGGAGATCAAGGCCGCCGGCATCGACTGCATCGGAAACGAGCTTATCGGCGATATGTACGAGCTGAACACCGCCTTAGTGCGCGAGCGCATCTTCGGTGTTAAGCCAAAGACCGTTCCCGTCGCCGTCAAGGCGGTATCCCGTCCTCCCGCGCTCTGCCCGGGCTGTCCTCACAGGGGCTTCTTCTACACGCTGTCCAAGAACAAAAACTTCGTTGTCACCGGCGATATCGGCTGCTACACGCTCGGCGGCTCCGCTCCGCTCAAGTGCATGGACGCCTGTGTGTGCATGGGCGGCGGCTTCTCCGTCGGCATGGGCATGGCAAAGGCTTTTGAAAAAGCAGGCGACGAGAGCCGGAAGGTATTCGGCGTTCTGGGCGACTCCACCTTCTTCCACAGCGGCATGACCGGCGCTGCCGAGATCATTTACAACAAGGGGAAAATGATACCCTGCGTTCTGGATAACCGCATCACCGGCATGACCGGCCACCAGGAAAATCCCGGCACCGGCTACACCCTGCAGGGCGAGGCGGCGGACGCTATCAGCATCGAGAAGGTTTTGGAGGCCTACGGCTATCAGAACATTATCATTGTTGACCCGCAGGATCTTACCGCCATGCAGAAGGCGGTGGACGACGCGCTCGCGTCCGAGGTACCGGCGGCGATCATCTCCCGCCGTCCCTGTTTGCTCCTCAAGCGCGCCAATTTTAAACCGTCACTGTGCAGGGTGAATACCGACAAATGTCGAAGCTGCAAAAGTTGTCTGAAGGTCGGCTGCCCCGCCGTTGCGGTTCGCGAAGGAAAGGCGGTCATCGACCCCACTCTGTGCGTGGGCTGTACGGTATGCGCGCAGGTCTGTCCTTTTGACGCCATTGAAAAGGAGGAGAAGTAAATGGGCGGCACAACAAACGTAATTATGGTCGGCGTCGGCGGTCATGGCGCGATCCTCATCAGCAAAATCATTACAAACGGCCTGATCAAAGCCGGCTACGACGTCAAGCAGAGCGAGGTTCACGGCATGGCGCAGCGCGGCGGCAGCGTCTCCACGCAGGTTCGCTGGGGTGAAAAGGTCTACGGCCCCGTGTTCGGCGAGGGCGAAGCGGACATTCTGATCTCTCTGGAGAAAATGGAGGCCGTCCGTTACGCGAATTTTCTCAAGCCGGACGGTATCGCCATCATCAACGACTTCGAGCAGGACTCCATGACCACCGCCGCAGGGCTTGAGAAGTACCCGGAGGGCTGTATCGAGGCAATGCAAAGCGCCTTTCACACCATCGTCATTGACGCGGGCAAAATCGCGCTTGCGCTTGGGAATCCGAAGTGCATGAATATCGTGCTGTTCGGTGCGGTGTGTGATGTGCTCAAGGTGCCGGAGGTCGATTGGGAGAGCGTCGTTGCCGAGACCGTTCCCGAAAAGGTGCGCGAGCTGAATATCAGGGCGTTTCGCGCCGGGAGAGCAGCAGCGAAAAAAAGTAAATGAAGTATATAAAAAACCGGCGTGTCGAATTTTTCGGCACGCCGGTTTTCTGTTCTGCAGCATTGCGGCCTTATGCCCCCAGCAGGCTCTGGTCAAAGGCAAACAGCGCCTCGTTTATCACGAAAATATTGTACTGCCCGCGCTTGATAAAGTATTCGATTATCACGTCAGACTTGCTGCTGTGAGTCAGTGCGAAGCCCGCGCGGGAAATGAGGTCCTTCGTCTCCTCAAGGTCCAGCTCCAGCGCTATCGCGAAGGCGAGCGCCGTCGTCTTGGAGGGCTTGTAGTCCGGATTATTGCGTATCTTGGAAAACAGCTTACGGTCAACATTGGCCTTTTTATAGATTTCCGAATCCTTTTTCCCGGTGCGGTCGATAAGCTTCAAAAGCGTCTCGGAAAATCCCGCGTCCAGCTCCTTGAGCATATCGCCGAGATCCGGCTCCGCGCTCTTCGCCTGTGCGCCGAACGGCGGCAGACCGTAATCGCAGACCGCTGCGCCGCATACGGCTGCATCCCCGTAATCGCTGTATTGCACAGGCAAGGGAATATCCGCGCTTTCGTCGGGATAGTACGCATTTCTCTCATAGTGCTTCGGGTCAAACCGTTTCGCCCTTTCCTGCCGCTCCCGCCGCGCGTCCGCGAATGCTTCGACATAGTTGTCGTCGATATACTCCGCGATATCCGAGAACAGCTCCGATCCTATTTTAAACGCGGTCTTGTCAAAGACTACTATATAGACCCTCATCTCGTTTTCCGCGAGAAAGTCTCCTATGGTGTCCGCCGCGACGCGAAGCGCCTGTTCCTTGGGATAGCCGTAGCTCCCCGCCGAGATAAGCGGGAACGCGACCGTCTCGCAGCCGTGCTCCTTCGCCAGCGCAAGGCTCTTGCGGTAGCAGGATACAAGCTTCTCCCTCTCTCCGTGTCCGCCGCCTTGCCACACGGGGCCGACCGTATGTATCACATACCTGCACGGCAGGTCGTATGCCTTCGTGATTTTCGCGTCTCCCGTCCTGCATCCGCCGAGCTTTCTGCACTTTTCGAGAAGTTTAGGCCCTGCAGCGCGGTGGATGCTGCCGTCCACGCCTCCGCCGCCCAGAAGCGATTCCTTTGCCGCGTTAACGATGGCGTCTACTTTCATTTTTGTGATGTCGTTGCGAACTATTTCAAGAGGCACAGCCATCCCTCCCCAAATTTTTCCTGAATAGATTATACAAAAATGCCGCGTTTCTTTCAAGCGTGTGCACAGAAAAATACCCCGACGGAGATATCCGTCAGGGTATTTTTGCTTATGCCGCGTTGTCCTCAAAGAAGCCCATCGGCTCGAAATACACGTTGTGTCCGGTTTCAAGCGGATTGCCGTTTGACAGGAGCGTCACGGTCTGCGCGTCGAAGGCCGTCAGATAGGTATTTACGACGCTGCCGAGCAGCATATACTCCCCGCTCGTGCCCATCGTTCCCACAACGCTTGCAAACTCTGCGCTCACGTCGAGGGTGATTGCGCCGCCGTCATTGGAAAACGAGAGCAGCGTCGCCTCCTGCGGGATAGTCCCCGCGGCCTTCAGCGCATCGAACACCGTGTTTTCATCCACCACGTCGGCGCTCTCCTGCAAAATGACAAAGTGTTCCGCCGTATCGTCGCTGACGTACACATTGATTATTGCCCCCGGGTCTTCCGTCTCGGCAGGCTCCTCCCCGACCGTGGGGATCTCGCTCGGCGCGGCGGGCGCGCTCTCCGCGGGCTTTGTCTCCGTCGGAGCCGCAGAAGCCTCGGCGCTCGGCGCGGCGGTGACCTCGGCACTCGGCGCCTTGCCGCAGGCAGTAAGCGCGAGCGTCAGAACAAGCACCGTGCACAGTATTGTCTTTTTCATAGAAACAACTCCTTATTCTTTCTGCTTTCAGGACGTGTTTTCCCGGGAAAGGTTCCGATTCTCCTGCATCTTACCACAAATTGTCAATCGGGCACAGGCAGCATTTTCATCCTGTCTTGATTAACCGGCGGCGCTCGGCTATAATAGGTCTGTGAATTGTTGTAAAGGAGGGCTTTATTTCATGGATGCGAGAGCGCTTATTGACGCTTTGACCGTGGCGGAGAGATTGAAGGACACGATGCGCCACTGCTATACAAAAAACGGCAGACGCGAAAGCGTTGCCGAGCATTGCTGGATGATGACGCTGGCGGCGTTTTGGATGAAGGATGAATTTCCGGAGGCGGACATGGACAGGGTGCTTAAAATGTGCCTTATCCACGACCTTGGAGAGGCATTCACCGGAGACGTCCCCGCCTTTGAAAAGACCGCTTCAAACGAGCAGGAGGAAAAGAGGCTGCTGTACGGCTGGGTCGCCTCCCTCCCCGGCGACATTGCGAAGGAGATGCTGTCTCTGTATGACGAGATGGAAAAGCGCGAGACGCTTGAGGCAAAAATCTACAAGGCCGTTGACGGTCTTGAGGCGGTCATCCAGCATAACATCTCCGATATCTCCACATGGCTCCCTCTGGAGTACGAGCTGAACCTGACCTACGCCGACGATAAGGTGGCGTTTTCGGAGTATCTGCGTGCGCTGAGAGAGGAAATACGCAAGGACACACTGGCGAAAATTGACGCGGCGGGGCGTCGGAACGCTTGACGCTTCGTTCACAGGAATAAGGAGCGAATAGAATGAACATCAATCTGACCGTTTATATCATAGAGTGTCTCGCAGTAACGCTTGTTTTCACCTGCGCGATAATAATTCCTCTGTGCAAAAATCCCGTCTGGTGGATACACGACTACCCGAAGGATATTCAGGAAAAATACTTCGAGACTCACGAGCGGATCCCCGCCGCGCCGCTGAGCGCGCCCGCCGTGATAAAGAAGCTTTTCGCGCTTTTGCTCGCGCTCGTGCTGCTGACTTTGCTCGTCTGCGCCGCCGGTGCACGCGATTTCAGGACAGCGTTTTGGCTGAGCTACGGGATGTGGTTTTTTGTCAACTGGTATGACTGCTTTTTTCTCGACTGGGTTTTGTTTGCAAACATAAAGAAGGTACGCCTGCCGGGGACGGAGCATATGGACAGCGCATACCGCCAGAAGAAATATCACTTCGTCCATTCGCTCATAGGCTCGGTTCTGGGGCTTGCGCCCTGCCTTGTCTGCGCCGCGCTCGTCCATGTGCTGTATAAATAAAAATATGGAAAAGCAAAACGGCATCGCATACTACCATCTCCCGGGACTGTTTGAGTTTTATGAGCTGTACCGGCTCTTCCTCCCGCTGTTTCGACAGCACCGCGAGTATTTTTATGATTTCTGCGATATCGGCTCCGTCTACGGCGCCCCGTGCGACTGCATATGGGGCGGCGGGCGCGTCGGCTTCGGAGAGAACGAACCCGAAAAGGTGCTCACGCTCATGCGCGAATACGGTATCTCCGCGCGACTGACCTTCAGTAATTCCCTTTTGCGCACCCGGCACCTTTCGGACAGAAATTGTAACCGGCTGTGCGCACTCTTTCACTCTGAGGCTGAGCCGCGAAACGGCGTCATCGTCCACTCGGACCTGCTGCTCGACTATCTGAGAAAAGAATATCCCGATTTCTATTTTGTCTCGTCAACCACGAAGGTGCTCACGGACTTTGCTTTGCTCAAGACAGAACTTGAACGGGAAGAATTTCGCTTCGTCGTGCCGGACTTTCGCCTGAATAAAGCCTTTGACAGGCTGAGTACGCTTTCGCCGGAGCACAAGGGCAAGCTTGAGTTTCTGTGCAACGAGTGCTGCTTCATTGGCTGTACGGACAGGAAGCTGTGCTATGAAAACGTCAGCCGCAAGAATTTGGGCGAGCCTTGCCCCGACCATGTCTGCTCTGCCCCCGGCGGCAAAGAGGGCTACCGCTTCTCCTCTGCGATGTCAAGCCCCGCCTTCATCGGCATTGACGATATACAGAGGGTATATCTGCCCATGGGCTTTTCCAATTTCAAAATTGAGGGGCGCGGTCTCGGCAGCGCCGTGGTTCTGGAAATGCTGCTGTACTACATGGTAAAGCCCGAATACCAAATCCACGTCCGCGAAGCCGTCTACCTCGACAGTATGCTTGATTTGTTTTAAGTATCAAAGCTCCCGGCACTTCCGCAAAAGTGCCGGGAGCTTATTCATTATTTTTATCTTCCGCGCTTTTTAACGTCCTCGTCAATGCGGCTTTTCCAGTCGGCAGAGAGAGGTCTTGCCTCGCGAACACAGCTCACGGCGTCGCCGATGGTCTCGAAGTTGAGCGCAGTGCCCGCTTCGTCGCACTTGTAGGTCACGGCGCGGTCGGCGGTGATGCCGAAGTTTGCCGCCTCCTGTACCGCGTCGATGTTCGCGCCGAGGAACAAAAACTCCCAGCCGTACTTCTGCTTCTCGTGTTCGATCATCCGGCGCACCTTGTCGTAGGTGTAGCGGCGGCTCGCGTTTTCCATGCCGTCGGTCGTGATCACGAACAGCGTCTTTTCAGGCACATCCTCACGGCGTGCGTATTTGTGTACGTTTCCGATGTGGTGGATGGCTCCGCCCAGCGCGTCGAGCAGCGCGGTGCAGCCCTGAGTGTAGTATTCTCTCTCGGTCATGGGCGGCACCTGCGAGATAGGAACGCGGTCGTGGATAACCTTACATTCGGTGTCAAAGAGCACCGTGGAGACGTACGCCTCGCCCGGCTCTCTCTTCTGCCTTTCTATCATGGAGTTGAAGCCTCCGATGGTATCCTTCTCCAGCCCTGTCATGGAGCCGCTGTGGTCAAGAATAAAAACGAGTTCAGTCATTTTTGAAATCCTCCTTGTTTTTTTCTGATGTAAGCATACCTCAGGTGGAGAAAGCGATGGTCGCCTGCACGGCGACATTTTTATTTTCTTTTTGTTTATATCCTACTATTGTATAAATTCTCATAATTTGTTAGAATATAACTTAACGTGCTTTGCGCCGATTTACATTTGGAGGATAAAAATGTCCGTTAAAAGACCCGCCCGCATAATACTCACGCTTGCCGCTGCCGCCCTGATCCTGAGCGGCTGTTCGTCAAAGCTTGCCGATATAGATTTGCCGCCGCTGCCCACCCCGACCGTCGCCGTCTCCACTCCCCCGCCCACCTATGTTCCGAAGGTCACGCCGCCCCCGACCCCGACCCCGACGCCCACTCCCTCTCAGTCGCCGGAGCCTACCCCTACCCCCGCGCCGATCGTCACTCCTGCTGTTGAAGAGACGGTGCGCGAGCCGGCGATTACCGTGACGGACGTTACTCTGCCGGAGGACATGGCGCAGTATAACGTCGCCATGCTTTACGGCTGGATAAGCGTGCAGAGCGGCGTGATAACCGAGGTGTACGCCTCCATTGCGGACGAGACGGGGAACATCGTGCAGGAATCGCTCTACACCCCGTATGAAATGCAGTTCAGCCTTGCCGGCACCGTCAACGCCGACCTCGCCTTCGCCAAGCTCACTCCCGGTACATACGACTATCAGGTCACCGTCACCGCCGAGTCCGGCGAGAACACGAACGTCGAGACCGTTATTTCCACAAGCTTTGTCGTCTACTCCGGGGAAAAGCCCTCCGGCGAGAAAGCACAGGTCAATTACACCGCCAAGCTCACGGACGAGGAAACGAACGAGGGGCTTATCTGGAACTTCTTCATTGAAAAGCTCGGCAATCCCTACGGCGCGGCGGCGGTGCTCGCCAATATGCAGCAGGAGAGCGTGTGTACGCCCCAGCGCGTCAGCGGAGACATGGCAGCGGACTGCACCTTCTCAATGCGCTACACCGAGCTTGTGGACACCGGAGACGTAAACCGCGACTCGTTCATTCAGGCCGCCGCCGGCGACGGATACGGCAACGCCTACGGCTTGTGCCAGTGGCAATATGAGCGCAAGGCGGGGCTTTATGACCTTGCCAAGGGTCTCGGCACCTCGGTCGGCGACCTCATCACCCAGTGCGAATACACGATGATAGAGCTGCAGGTGGAGTATCCCTCGCTTCTCAGCTACCTCAAAACCGCAAACGACTGCTCCGCCGCCGCGCGCCAGTTCTGCTATGTTTTTGAGCAGGCGTCGATTACCGGCGACCGCGCCGTGTTCGCCAAGGAATACCTCGATAAATTCGCCGCGTGACAGAAAAACAATACCTCATTCCATGCTTGTTTCAGCCATGGAATGAGGTATTGTTTTTTTGGCAAAGCCCTGTTGATTTTTTACCCGTCATTCAGCATCACGGTGATGAGCGAAAGGTTGTCGTTTCCGGGTTCTACCCTGTCAATGGCGCGCAGGAGCATCAGCCCTGCCCATTCCTTCGCGGACGCAGCCTTGAGATAATCCACAAGTATTTCCTCGTCCGAAACGTACTCCCAAAAGCCGTCGCTGCACAGCAAAAACGCGTCCCCCGGACAGAGGTTTTCCGTGCCGTAGGTATTCGGCTCCCAGCGCGAGGCGTTTCCAAGCGCGCGCAGAAGGCAGGATTGGTCCTCGTCCTTCGCGATCTCCGCGCGTGTTATTTCCCCGGTCTTGTACTTCATATACGCTACCGAGTGGTCCGCCGTGAAACCGGCAAGCCCGCCGTCGTGAATATAGTAAACGCGCGAGTCGCCCGTGTTCGCCCAGACCGCCCTGTCTCCCACGACGGAGAGCACCGCCACGGTCGTCTTTGTGACGCAGTTTTCCTCTTTTTGAATACGAAGTATCTCTTCGTTTACAAGACCTATCTGCTGTTTAAGGCGCTCTCTGTCCGGCGCCTCGTTTTCGTTCCACAAATTCGTCAGAATCTCAACGGCGCAGCGGGAGGCAATACCGCCCTTTTCATGGCCGCCCAGCCCGTCCGCCACGACATAGATTCCGCCCGTTTTGCTCTCTTTTTTTCCGAGTGAGTCCTGGTTTTCGTCACGTCCACCTATG
>CAMEHJ010000019.1 GCA_945917385.1 uncultured bacterium | reverse complement strand
AAAAGGCGAGCTGACGGGGATCCTTCCCAAAATGGGCGGACTTTCCGCCGAGGAAAGACCTGTCATGGGTCAGCTTGCAAACCAGCTTCGCGGCGACATAGAGAGCGCCATTGAAAAGCGCCGCAGCGAGCTTGCCGCCTCCGCCATGGAGAAAAAGCTTGAGAGTGAAGCGCTTGACGTCACGCTCCCCGGCGAGGTGCGCACCATCGGCCACAAGCACCCGATGTACAACGTCCTCGACCAGATAAAGGATATCTTCATCGGCATGGGCTTCGAGATCGTTGACGGCCCGGAGGTCGAGCTTGCCGAGTATAACTTCACCAAGCTCAACATCGACGAGGGACACCCCTCCCGCGACTGGACCGACACCTTCTATTTCAGCGAGGACGGGCGCATCCTCCTGCGCACCCAGACCTCCCCGATGCAGGTCCATGCAATGGAGACAAAGTCCCTGCCCATCCGCATGATAGCTCCCGGCCGTGTCTACCGTAAGGACGAGGTGGACGCTACCCACTCCCCCATGTTCCACCAGATCGAGGGCATGGTCATCGACAAGGGCATCACCATGGCCGACCTCAAAGCGACGCTGAACCTCGTCGTCGAGAAGATTTACGGCGAAGGCACCGTCACCCGCTTCAGACCTCACCACTTCCCCTTCACCGAGCCGAGCTGCGAAATGGACATCCAGTGCCACAAGTGCGGCGGCAAGGGCTGCCCCACCTGCAAGGGCGAGGGCTGGATCGAGGTGCTCGGCGCGGGCATGGTTCACCCCAAGGTGCTCTCCGGCTGCGGCATCGACCCCGATGTGTACTCCGGCTGGGCCTTCGGCATGGGTCTTGAGAGACTTGCCATGGGCGAGTACAAGATCACCGACCTGCGTCTTATCTTCGAAAACGACGTCAGATTCCTCGAACAGTTCTGAGAAAAGGAGCGTATGAAGTATGAAAATGCCCAGAAAATGGCTCAATGAGTTTGTGGATTTGAGCCTTGAAGAATGCAGTGACAGACAGTTTGCCGAGGCTATGACCGTTTCCGGCTCCAAGGTCGAGGTGACCGAGGATCTCAGCGAGATGATGAGCAAGGTCGTCGTCGGCAGAATACTCACGATAGAAAAGCACCCCAACTCCGACCATATGCTCGTTTGCAGCATTGATATCGGTGCGGAGGAGCCTGTGCAGATATGCACCGGCGCATGGAATATCCACGTCGGTGATCTCGTCCCGACGGCGCTGCACAACGCAATGCTCCCCGGCGGAGTGAAGATAACCAAAGGCAAGCTCCGCGGCGTTGAGTCCAATGGTATGCTCTGCTCCCTCAAGGAGCTGGAGATGACCACGCATGACTTCCCCTACGGCGAGATCAAGGCCGCCGCCATCCTCGGCGACTATCACCCCATCGACCCCGAAAAGCCCTCTATCTCTGCCGATATCAAGCCCGGCGATAAGATCTACGGCAAGGTCAAGGCGGCGGAGGTCACGGCTGTCGAGCCTGCGGGAGTGAACCTCTGGAAAGTCTCCCTCAATGTAGGCACCCCTGCCGTCACCGTCAGCGACTGCCAGAACATCCACGCGCTCGATATGGTTGCCTACGACACCGGCAAAGACCTTATCTGTGCGCTTTCCGACCTGCGCGCCGAGCAGAGAGAGTTTCCCCACTGCATCCCCGACGGCATCCTCGTTCTGCATGAGGACTGCAAACCGGGCGACGACATGAATGTCGTTCTCGGCCGCGACGACCACGTTGTCGAGTTCGAGATAACCCCCAACCGCCCGGACTGCCTGTGCATGATTGGTCTTGCCCGCGAAGCGGCGGTCACCTTCGGCAAGGAGCTGAAGCTGCATGAGCCGGTTGTGCAGGCGAAGGCCGGCGGCGACATCAATGACCTCGCCAAAATCGTTATCGAGGAGCCGGAGCTTTGCCCGCGCTACACCGCGAGAATGGTCAAGAACGTCAAGATCGAGCCGTCCCCCGCGTGGATGAGAGAGCGCATCCGCAACGCCGGTATGCGTCCCATCAACAACATCGTCGATATCACGAACTACGTCATGCTTGAGTACGGCCAGCCCATGCACGCCTTTGACTTTGCCTGCGTCGGCAATCACGAGATCCACGTCCGCCTCGCCCGCGAGGGAGAGAGCATCCAGACCCTCGACGGCACCGAGCGCAAGCTCAGCCCCTCCATGCTCTGCATCTGCGACACGGACAAGCCCGTGTGTGTTGCGGGCGTAATGGGCGGCGCAAACTCCGAAATTGTCGGTGACACGGCGATGGTTCTGTTCGAGAGCGCGAACTTCAACGGCACCTCCATTCGCCGCACCGCTACCGCGCTCGGTATGCGCACCGACGCCTCCTCCCGCTATGAAAAGGGCCTTGACCCGCAGAACACCTACAAGGCGGTTCAGCGCGCCTGCGAGCTTATCGAAATGCTCGGCGCGGGCGAAGTGGTCGAGGGCATCATCGACGTCTGCCCCGCAGAGCTTAAACAGACCACCGTAAAGCTTGAGCCGGAGAAGATAAACGCCCTGCTCGGCACCGATATCGAAGAGAGCGAGATGCGCCGCATCCTTATTGAGCTTGGCTTCACGCTTGAGGGCGACACCATCTTCGTCCCCTCCTGGCGCGGCGACGTTGAGCACTACTCCGATATTGCGGAGGAGGTCGCCCGCTTCTACGGCTACAACGAGATACCCACCAAGTTTGCCGGCGGCATCGCCACCTGCGGCGGCTTCACCGATGTGCAGCTCTGTGAGCGCGAGATAGGCCAGACCTGCCGGAGCCTCGGCATGGACGAGATCATCACCTATTCCTTCATAAGCCCCAGCTACTACGACAAGATAAGAATGCCCGCAGACTCCCCGCTGCGCGACAGCCTGAGAATACTCAACCCCCTCGGTGAGGACACCTCCATCATGCGCACCACCATTCTCCCCTCCATGCTGGAGATACTCACCAGAAACTATAACTACCGCAACAAGTCCGCCGCCCTGTACGAGATAGGCAAAATCTACCTCAAGCGCGACGACGGTATGGCTGACGAGCCGAAGATAGTCTCCCTCGGCGCATACGGCCCCGAAATGAACTTCTTCGTGATGAAGGGCTGGATTGAGGCGCTTATAGACAGCCTCGGCGCACCCAAGGCCAAGTTTGTCGCGGAAAAAGAGAACGTCTCCTACCACCCCGGCCGCTGCGCGAAGGTCTATGTCGGAGATACCCTCATCGGCGTGTTCGGTCAGATACACCCCGCGGTCGCGGAAAACTACGGCGTGAATGCTGAGCTTTACTGCGCGGAGCTGAGCTTTGACGCGCTGTACTCGGTCAAGGGCGGCATCCCCGTGTACGCGCCGCTGCCCAAGTTCCCCGCCGTCACGCGCGATATCGCGGTCGTCTGCCGCGCGGACATCCCCGTCGGAGAGCTTACCGACTGCATCATGGCTAACGGCGGCAAGTACCTTGTTGACTGCACGCTCTTTGACGTATACACCGGCCACCATATTGCAGAGGGGCATAAGTCCGCCGCGTTCTCACTCACGATGCGCGCCGACGACCAGACCCTGACCGACGAGCACGCGGAGGAGACCGTCAAGGCCGTTCTCGACGCGCTCAAGGTGAAATTCGGCGCGGTCATCCGCTGAAAAGAACGAAGCGTCTGCTGAAATCGACGGGAAAATTTAATAAATATTAATCGGATTTGGCGCTTTTTCGGCTTTACTTGACATTAATTTCTGGTATAATACAATCAAGCGAACAAGTATTGCAAAGGAGGGTGCCGACATGGAAGATCCGACCAGAAAATTCGCCGCGTTAGACAGCAAGATGGAAATGAAAGAAATATTGTCGTCGGTGTATAACTCCCTCATGGTTAAGGGATATAACCCTATCAATCAGATAGTTGGATATATACTTTCCGAGGATCCGACTTATATCACCAACTACAATAACGCACGCACGCTCATCTGCCGTATCGACAGAGACGAGCTGATGCAGGAGCTTCTCAAGACCTATCTTGACAAGTAAGCGCAAAAAACGCAAAAAAACGCCGCGACGCGGCGTTTTTTTGCGTGAAAATGTCAAATAACAACATCCTTCTCCTTGGCTCTCCCTTTGGGAGAGCTGTCAGCGAAGCTGACTGAGAGGGCAATACCGCCGCCTTTAAAATAACCGGTTTTTTCATATTGATACGGAGAGAGATAATGAGCGCTAAAACACTGAGGCTATGTTCCGAAGCTGAAATGGATATTGTCAAGACCTTCGAGTGCGGGCAGTGCTTTCGCTGGAACGCGGACGAAAAGGGCGTCTATACCGGCGTTGTGCGCGGGTATGCCGCAAAGGTATGGCTTGATAACGGAGAGGTTTTCATTCGCTCGGGCGCGCCGATGAGCCTCTGGCGCGACTACTTTGACCTTGACAGGGACTACTCAGCCGCAGCAGCCAAGCTTCACGGGGGCGAATACCTCGATGAGTGCATTGCCTGCGGACAGGGCATAAGGATACTGCGGCAGGAGCCGTGGGAGGCGCTGTGCTCATTCATCATCTCGCAGTGCAATAACATCAAAAGGATAAAGGGCATCGTTGAGCGGCTGTGCGATGCCTTCGGCGCTTCGATAGAGCTGGACGGCATTATTTACCGCAGCTTTCCTACGGCGGAGAAAATCGCGGAGCTTGCGCCTGATGCTCTGTCGGTGCTCCGCTGCGGATACAGAGCACCGTATATCTCATCGGCGGCATCAGCGGTCGCCGCGGGCTGTATTGACCTTGACGCGCTCATCACCGCCGACAGCGAGACAGCGAGACGCGAGCTTAAAAAGCTTGAGGGTGTTGGGGACAAGGTCGCAAACTGCGTGGTGCTGTTTGGACTTTACCACATGGAGGCATTCCCCATCGACGTGTGGATAAAGCGCGCGCTGAAGGAGCATTTTCCGCCGGATTTTGACCCCGCCGTACTGGGCGAATATGCGGGACTTGCACAACAGTACCTGTTTTTCCACGCAAGAAGCACCGGGCTTTGAGCGGTTTTGATAAAAATTACCGTCGTCTGCACTATGGTGTTGACATTGGCGCAAGATTTGATAAAATAGACAAAATCAAAAATTGGAGGGGATATCATATGGGTCTTAATGAACTGTACGCAAGCCGTTTTGTCGGAGAAGGGCTGACCTTTGACGACGTTCTTCTTGTTCCGGCAGAAAGCAATGTGCTCCCTGCCGACGTCGATCTCTCTACTCAGCTCACCAAAAAGGTCAGACTGAACGTGCCTATTATGAGTGCCGCAATGGACACCGTTACGGAGTCGCGCATGGCGATCGCGATAGCGCGCGAGGGCGGCATCGGTATCATCCACAAGAATATGAGCATTGAAAGCCAGACCGAGCTTGTTGACATCGTAAAGCGTTCCGAGAACGGCGTTATCACCAACCCGTTCCACCTCACCTCCGGCAACACCCTCGGTGACGCGGACGCGCTCATGGCAAAGTTCCGCATCTCCGGCGTCCCCGTCGTGGACGAGGACGGCAAGCTTATCGGTATCATTACCAACCGTGACATGAAGTTTGAAACCGACATGACCCGCCGCATCGACGAGGTCATGACCAGCAGCAACCTTGTCACCGGGCTCGTCGGCACCACGCTCGACGAGGCAAAGGCCATACTCCAGAAGCACCGTATTGAAAAGCTCCCCATCGTTGACGAAAATTACAGACTCAAGGGTCTTATCACCATCAAGGACATCGAAAAGGTGATGAAATATCCCAACTCCGCCAAGGACGCGAACGGCCGTCTGCTCTGCGGCGCGGCTATCGGCGCGACCAGAGATGTGCTTGACCGCGCAGGCTCGCTCATCGCTGCTGGCGCAGACGTGCTCGTTCTCGACAGCGCCCACGGCCACAGCGAGAACATCATGCGCTCCGTCGCAAAGGTCAAGGAGGCCTTCCCCGATATCCAGCTCGTCGCCGGCAATGTCGCAACCGCCGAGGCGACCGAGGCGCTTATCAAGGCAGGCGCCGACTGCGTCAAGGTCGGTATCGGCCCCGGCTCCATCTGCACCACCCGCGTCGTCGCGGGCATAGGCGTTCCGCAGATCAGCGCAATTCTCCAGTGCGCGGAGATTGCCGAGAAGTACGGCATCCCCGTCATCGCGGACGGCGGCATCAAATACTCCGGCGATATCGTCAAGGCCATCGCCGCCGGCGCAAGAGTCGTTATGATGGGCTCCATGCTCGCAGGCTGCGAGGAATCCCCCGGAGACACCGAGGTCTATCAGGGCAGACAGTTCAAGGTCTACCGCGGCATGGGCAGCCTCGGAGCAATGAGCAAGGGCTCCAAGGACAGATACTTCCAGGAGAACAACAAGAAGCTCGTTCCCGAAGGCGTCGAGGGCCGTGTCCCCTTCAAAGGCCCCGTCTCCGAGACCATCTATCAGATGATGGGCGGTCTGCGCTCCGGCATGGGCTACTGCGGCGCGCATAATATAGACGAGCTTCGCACCGAAAGCAAGTTCGTGCGCATCACCTCCGCCGGCCTTAAAGAGAGCCATCCTCACGATGTCTACATCACCAAGGAAGCTCCGAACTACACGATGAACGTGTAATAACGATATGAAAACTCCCCGACCGCGGTGCGGTCGGGGAGTTTTGCCTTTTTCAGTTTCTTCCGAAAAGCCCGGAGAGGAAGCCGCCGGACGAAGGGGACTGCGTTTCCTCCGGCGCCGGGGAGGCAGAAGCGGCTGCCGCGCCGCTCTCAGCCGCGGCGTCCTGAAGGGACTGCGCCTTGTCGGGCAGCTCCATGGCGAGGTAGTCCTCGACAATTTTCAGCACGCTCTCGTCCTTGAGGATGATGGATATCTCAATGCGGCGGTTCGCGGCCTGACCTTCTGCGCTGTCGTTATCCGCGACGGGGCGGGTCTCGCCGTAGCCGGCGGCGCAGAAATAGCGGGAGTATTTCTCAAGCTCGCCGCCCTCACCTACAAAGAGGTAGTTGAGCACGGAGTTTGCTCGGTCGGTGGAGAGGATGCGGTTGTCCTCCTCGGTGCCGGTGCTGTCCGTGTGGCCGGAGATGACGATGCTGTCAACATATTGAGAGTTTTCCTCGTTCGAGAGGAAGGCGGAGAACACCTCGATAAGCTCGTCCAGCACGGGCTGGCTGTCGGGCTTTATCGCGGAGGAGCCGAGGTCGAAGAGTATGCCCTCGGATAAAATGATGTTGCCGTTATCCCCGATGGATACCTTGGAGGAATCGCCCATCACGTCAACGATACTGTCCTTTATCTGGTTGAGGATGGACAGACGCAGCACCGCGATGCTCTGCATTTTGCTGCGCATCTGGGTAAGCTCGTCATTGGCGGCGATAAGGTATGCCTGCTGGTCGCTGATAAGCTCACTCTGCGCGCTTATCTTATCGGTCTGCTCGCTTATCTGCTTTGCGTAATCGTCAAGCTCCGCCTGCTTGTTCGTGAGGTCGAGATTCAGATTGTCGAGCTCCGTGTTCAGCTTTGTGAGCTTCGACTGCGCTTCCTCTACCTGCGCCTGCGTGTCGGCAAGCAGCTCCTGCGTGTTCTGCAGGTCGTTGCCGGTGATGAGATTTTGTAT
Source organism: uncultured bacterium (assembly GCA_945917385.1). Next base: position 3,366 of record CAMEHJ010000019.1, on the reverse strand, counting down.
GTAGGACAGCAGCATCAGGAAAAACAGGATGAGCGAGACCGCGCTCATCATATCGGCGTAGGAGGGCCAGAAGCCCTGCTCGCCCCCGGCGTCGGCACGCCGGACGGAATATCTGCCGCCGCGCCTCATGTGCGCCCGCTCCTCTCAATGCTCTTGGCGGTCTCGCGCATGGCGGAGACAACATCGCGCATCGCGACGTCCATGCGCTCCACCGTGCCGCGCAGGTTGTAGTTGAACTCGGAGAAATCGCGCACGCCGGAGTTAAAGCCATCCACGGTCTTGTCGAAGCCGTCCAGCAGCTCGCGCGAGGCGAGGATGCTGCGCTTGAGGTCGTTCGTCGTGTCCTTGAGCGATTTTTCTATCTCGGCGGCGGAAGTCTCCATCGCCTTCACGAGCTTGTTTACAAGCGCGGAATCGTCCTGCGCCGCGTCGGTCGGGAGCTTCGGCGCGACGGTGTGGTCAAGCCACAGCTCCAGCCGCGCCTCCAGCAGCTCGCGCTGTGCCTGCGGGCTGAGTACGGAGCGAAGAACCGTCAGCAATATCGAGCAGCCCGCGCCGACGAGCGAGGTGTAGAACGCGACTCCCATGCCGGAAAGCGCGCTCATCAGTCCGCCGCCGACGGAGTCAAGCACGCTCAGCCACTCGGAGGTGTTGCTGTAGCTGATAAGCTCAGTGAGGGAGGAGACGGAGAGGCTCAGGCCGAGGAAGGTGCCGAACAGGCCGAGCGTTACGAAAAGCGATACCGCGTTATTCAGAAACCGCTCGCACAGAAGAAGCCCGGACAGCTTCGTGCTGATCCCGTTTGAGATTATCGCGGGGGTGTTCACGTTCTGCCCGTACTTTTTGTACGCGTCGGCAAAGTCCGAGACGAGGAAACGCATGAAGCCGTTTTCCCTGTCAACGTTCCCCGTGACCATGGAGGCAAGGTGCCTGTATCTCGCGGATGTGATAAGCAGCAGAAACACGGACAGCGCGAACAGCGCAAGGATCACCGCGATGACGACCAGCCCGACAACGGGCATACCTGAAAGCTTGCTCATGGAAAATACCCCCCTGATTTCTATATTTACCGGCTTGAAAGTGCATCAGTCCGGCAGGTTTTTATTTCATCGTCTCCTCCAGTTCGACGATCAGCCGTCCAAAAAGTTCCAATGCGGCGTTTACGGGTTCGGGCGTACTCATGTCTACGCCGGCGATCTTCAGAAGCGAGATGGGGTCGGCACTGCCGCCGGAGGAGAGGAAGCGCTTGTAGTCACAAACGGCGCTCTCGCCCTGCGTCAGAATACGCTCGGCGATCGCGGCGGCGGCGGAAAAGCCGGTCGCATACTGGAACACATAGTAGTTATAGAAGAAGTGCGGAATCCGCGCCCACTCAAGCGCTATCTCCTCGTCGCAGACCATGTCTGGGCCGTAGTAGAGACGGTTCAGCGCGCGGTACCTTTCGCACAGCGCGTCCGCCGTCAGCGCTTCGCCGCGCTCGACCATCCTGCCCATCTCAAGCTCAAACTCCGCGAACATCGTCTGGCGGTAGACCGTGCCCTTGAACTGGTCGAGGAAGTGGTTGATGAGATACGCGCGCTGCTTCTTATCGGTGGTCTTGCCGAGCAGATACTCCATCAGGAGCGCTTCGTTGCAGGTGGAGGCCACCTCCGCCACGAAGATCACATAGTCGGAGTAGACCGTCGGCTGATTCTTGTTGGAGAGGTAGGAATGCAGCGCGTGGCCCATCTCGTGTGCCAGCGTGAACTGGCTGTCGAGCGTGCCGGTGTAGTTCAGCAGCACATATGGATGCACCGGGGAGCCTGCGGAATATGCGCCGGAGCGCTTGCCGACGTTTTCATAGACGTCGATCCAGCGATTGTCGAAGCCCTCCTTCAGCACCTTGCAGTAGTCCTCGCCCATGCAGGACAGCGCTTCCAGAACAGTCTTCTTCGCATCGGCAAACTCGATGTGCGCGTCGGCCTCCGCGACCAGCGGCGTATAGAGGTCATACATGTGCAGCTCGTCCACGCCCAGCAGCTTCTTGCGCAGGCGGACATAGCGGTGCATCTTATCGAGATTCTGGTGGACGGACTCGATCAGCTGATGGTAAACGCTCGTCGGGACCTCGGTGCAGTCGAGCGAAGCCTCCAGCGGAGAGGCGTATTTGCGTGCGTCGGCAAAGAATTGCAGCTGCTTGACGTTGGCGTCAAGCGTCGCGGCACAGGTGTTGCGGAAGCTCTCATACGCGGCATAGTAGTTCTCAAATGCGCTCTTGCGCAGAACGCGGTCGGGAGACTCGAGGCAGGCAATATAGGTGCCCTGACTGATGGGATGCTCTGCGCCATCCTTGTCCACAGCGGGCTTAAACTTCAGGTCGGCGTTGGAAAACATCGAGAAAATGTTCTGCGGAGACTGGGACATTTCGCCTGCGGCGGCCAGCAGCTTTTCTTCCGTGGCCGAAAGAATGTGCGCACGGCGGCTGCGGCTCTTATCGAAATAACGGCGGTACAGCTCCAGCTCTGGCTCCTCGCGGTAGAACTCCTCCATCTTTTCATCGGAAATGGACAGGAGCTCGGGTGTCTCAAAGCTGGTCTTGGCCTCGGCCTCGACATACGCCTTCATAAACTGGCCGACCATGCCCTGATAATAGGAATCGCGTTTGTCCTGATCTCCGCGGCGCATGGCGTAGTTGCCAAGGCGCTCGGCACGGATGGTGAACATATCCACCAGCTTCCTGTACGCCAGCAGCTCCTGCGCGGACTGCGAGATCCGACCTGCAAAGCCTGCAAGCTCGTCGATCTCCGCCTGAAGCTTTTTCAGATCCTCCTGCCAAAGCTCGTCCGTGGCGTAAAGATCCTCCAGCGCCCACTGGTCCTGAATGGCGATCTCGCTTCTTTCAGGGATTTTTTTCGACATATCTGAACTCCTCCTTTATGAAATCATGATCGTATTCTAGCACACTTTTTCGTTTTGCACAACTGAAATTCGCCGGGCGCGTCACCTGTCCGCGTGGACAAACATCATGGCAAAGCTGACGGAAAGCAACGCGCAGTAGGCTCAGATCGCCCGCACGCCGACGCGCACCGTCAGATAGCTTCCGACGCCCGCTCCGACGGCAAACACGGCAATGACACCAAAATAGGTCAGTGCGGCGTGGAGCGTCCGCTTGTCGTGATTGTGGAAATAGACGCAGAGCGCCTTGACAACTACGCCATTCACCGCGGAACAGCGCCGCGCTCAGCAGCACAATGTTGCCGGTCTGCGCATTTGCAAAGACCGAACCGCGGCAGCAGCAGGTATAGGCGTCCTGAAAGCCGCCGGAAAGAATGATAAAGACTGCCGCAAAAAGGTGTCGGACATCTGGCCGTGGAACTGTAATTTCCG
>CAMEHJ010000018.1 GCA_945917385.1 uncultured bacterium | reverse complement strand
TGAGCGTGATAAGCTTCATCAGCGGGGTCAGCACGACGCCGAGCTTTGACAGCGCGTGCATGAAGCTGAGTATTGCCTTGTCGTAGCCGGCAAAAAAGCTGTTGAGGAAAATCGCGGCGGATGTCAGTTCCATGTTCTGCCTCCAAGTCCAATAATCGCTGTATATCAGTATATCCATTCCCGACTTATAAAGCAAGGAATAATTAAATATGCGCGGAAAAATTATTATCGGTTGACTAAGCGGGAATAAAATTGTAAAATAATATATTGCCGAACACCGGATAATATTTCAGGAGAAAAGCTCATGGCGCAGCAGTTTGACGCAAAACGGCTTTCCCACGCCTATATAATCTCCGCCCCCACAAGGGAAGAGGGGCTTTGCGAAGCGCGCAGGCTTGCCGCCGCCGCCGTGTGCGACGATTCCCTGCACGCCCCCTGCGGGAAGTGCCGCGCCTGCCGCAAGGCCGACGCGAACATTCACCCGGACATCATCACCGTTGAGCGCCTTACGGACGACAAGGGCAAGAAAAAGCGCGAGATAATTGTGGATCAGATCCGCGACATGAACAGCGACGCCTGCATTCTCCCGAACGAGGCTTCCCGCAAGGTCTATATAATCGATGAGGCGGACACCATGAACCTCGCCGCGCAGAATGCCGCGCTGAAGCTTTTGGAGGAGCCTCCCGCCGGCGCAGTGTTTCTGCTGTGCGTGACCAATCCCTTGAAGCTTCTTGACACGGTGCGCTCGCGCTGTGTGGAGATAAACTTCGCAGGCGACGCGGACGAGCAGGATGAAGAGAGCATAAAGCTCGCCTCCGCCTATCTCAAAGCCGTTGCCTCCGGCGACCTTGCCTCCCTCTGCCGCTGGTGCGCGGCGGGAGACGCGATGGACATCCGCGCCGCGTCCGATTTCTGCCTTGCTGTCAGCACGCTCATCGCGGACATTCTCACGCATCGGCGCAAAAATCCGGGACTGAACACCGGGGAGCTTGTCCGCATAAACGCCCTTATGGAAAAGTGCGGCTCTTATCTGAAGGTCAACACGGGTGTAAAGCATATATTTGGTCTGCTGGCCGTCGATTCGATTGCCGGCGGCGGAAAATGAGGATACGATTTTGGTAGATGTAATCAGTATAAAATTCAAAAACAGGGGTAAATGCTATTTCTTCTCCCCTAACGGACTAAAGGTGAAAACCGGGGATAAGGTCATTGTCGAGACCTCCAAGGGTCTTGAGATTGCCGACTGCTGCCGCGGCAACCACGCCGTCGCGGACGACGCGGTGGTTCAGCCGCTGCGTCCCGTTGTCCGCATTGCGACCGCGGACGACCTCAGAGTCGCGGAGATCAATAAGAAAAGAGAAAAGGAAGCCTTCGATATCTGCCAACAGAAAATCGCCGAGCACGAGCTTGATATGAAGCTTGTTGACGTTGAGTGCAATTTTGAGGGCAGCAAGACGATGTTCTTCTTCACCTCGGACGGGCGTGTGGACTTCCGCGAATTGGTCAAGGACCTCGCGGGCATCTTCCGCAACCGCATTGAGCTTCGGCAGATAGGCGTCCGTGACGAGGCAAAGATGCTCGGCGGCATCGGCATCTGCGGCCGCCCCTATTGCTGCAGCCAGTTTCTGGAGGATTTTCAGCCCGTCTCCACAAAGATGGCCAAGGTACAGTCTCTCTCACTTAACCCCACAAAGATTTCGGGAAGCTGCGGCAGGCTCATGTGCTGTCTGCGCTACGAGCAGGAGGCCTATGAGGAGCTTGTCAAGAAGGTCCCGAAGCAGGGCGCCTTTGTCGAAACCAAGGACGGCTTCGGTACGGCGGTGCAGGTGAACCTTCTGCGCCAGACCGTACAGGTAAAGCTTGACGGAGACGCAGAGGACTCTGTGCGCACCTTCAAGGCGAATGAGCTGTGCACCGTTCCCGGCGGACGTCCGCGCGACGGCGAAGCCCCCGTCTCCACGTTCAAATACGTTCCCGAACCTGAGGAAGAGGAAGACGAGGAAATCATAAATCAGTGGGAGCTTCCCTCTTACGAGCCTGCCGACGAGCCTGCCTCGGCGCCGGAGGAGGCAAGCGTCCCCAAGAGCCGTGAACGCCGTCAGAGAAAACGCCGCGCAAGCTCCGGCGAGGCAAAGAACCACGATAAGCCGCAGGAGCCTAAGCCCCGCAAAGACGAGCACGTTGAAAAACGCGAGATCCCCGCAAAAGCCGACAGCGGCGACAAGGGCAATAAGAGCGAAAAGGCAGAAAGCCGTCCCTCCCGCAAATCAAGGCGCGGCAAGGGCGGCACCGTAAAGGTCGCGGCACACGTCCAGCAGCAAAAGCCCTCCGACGCTCAGCCGACCAAAAATAAGGGCAGCGAGGCAAAGCCCGCCGAGCCGAAGAACGAAAACGCCGAAGGCAATAAGCCTGCGGGCGAGCACAAGCGCAATAACCGCCGCCGCTACTACCACGGCAAGCCCAAGTCCAAGCCCTCCGGAGAGAGCAAAGCCTGATATCATAAAAAACAGCGTGTCGAACGAAATCGACACGCTGTTTTTTATTCAGACATTATGTGCAGGCTTCGAAGTTCCGCATCGTCGACAGCGCTCTGTATGTTCTCCGCGTGGTGCAGGAGATAATCGCTTTTTGAATCCGAAAGCCCCTCGCGGACAAGCTCTTCAATAAGCATTGCCGAAATACGCTCTATCTTCTCCGCCTTATTGCCGGAGCCGACAGTCAGCCCCTCAAGCGCGGACGCGATCTCCGCGCCGAGTATGGGCAGCTCTCTCATGCGGCGGTTTGCCCACTTGTAGTACGGTTTATACGCGCGGTTTATAAGAAACACCGCCGCCTGAACGTGCTCTGTGAACTCCGCCAGTGCGAGCAGGGCTGCAACGCCCTCCCCTCGCCTGAAGCAGCGCAGGTAGTTGTACTGCCCGCTCTGCGCGGCAAGCGCGCAGTGAGAAGCCAGCTTTTTCAGTCTCAGCGCCTCCGGGTAAAAGCGCGAAAGCTCCTCCCGCACGGCAGTGAATTTCCCGCTTTTATCAAGGAATATACGCCCGTTCGTCACAACCGAAAGCCCCGTCTCCGGTACACGCCGCCACTCATATATACTGCTTGGCACACGGTCGGTTCCGAGATAGCGCAGCAGAAAATCCCCTATGCGGTGAACGCCCATGCGCCCCGCCGTCTGCTCGGTCTCGTTCATGCGGCGAAAGCCCATAAATTCTTTATCAAGTGAGGCATAGACCTGCGACGCCGCCGCGCCGAAGCGCTCCATTCCCTCGTCGTCAAGCCAGACGCAGAAGCCCGGCCCCCAGTCGTGGTCGCGCGAAAGCTCATCGTCGTACCCGAAGCAGTCGGAGCCTTCCCCCGCAAGTCCGACGGCGGCGTATTCCTCTATTCCGGGGCAGGCGTCAAAAAGAGCACGCTTGCCTACCTGCTCCCAGTAAAGCCTTGATAGCTCCAAACCTTTCATATACATCCTCCATGCAAATCTGCTGCTAAATTTACGCAAATATTATACTATATGCTTGCAGAAATTGCAAAACCGCCGCCGTATGGAAGCGCGCCATTTTCTTAAAATTGAAGCGGCGAACTGACCGGAGCTTTTCATAAAAAATTTTAAAACCGTATCTTGACTTTTGGCCCTTAATGATATATTATATCAATAAAGAACAAATATGAATAAGGTGAGACTTGTGGCGAGACGTAATACTATCCAGCGTTCCTTCGTTTTGGAGGCGGTGAATGAGCTGCACTGCCACGCCACAGCGGATGAGGTTTATAAAGAGGTCATCAAGAAGCATCCGACGATCAGCAAGGCAACCGTTTACCGGAATCTGAATCTGTTATCCGAAATGGGCGAGATTCGCCGGCTTGAAATCCCGGGGGGCGCCGAACGTTTCGATCATATCAGCTATAATCACTGCCATGTGAAGTGCAGAGCTTGCGGGCGCGTCTTTGATGTGGATATGGATTTTGTCACCGGTCTTGAAAACGGGATAAGGGATACCCACGGATTCGACTTTACCGATTATGACATTATCTTTCACGGTATCTGCCCGGAATGTAAGCAGCAGAAGGCTTCCACAGGGAAGTAAATCGAGAGTGGAAAAAGCGCGGAGACGAGCGTTTTCATAAATTTTAATATTAGGAGGCTTACTATGAGAAGCATTACTACGTTAGACCTGCAGTACGCACACCGTTTTTACGGCTTTAAAGGAGAAGCCCAGTATCTGCACGGACATACCGGCGTTCTGACCATCGAGGTTGAGGACAGCGTTGAACCCGGCGTGAATATGGTCTTCCCCTGCAATGAGATTCAAAAGGTTGCATGGGAGGTTCTGAAGAATTTCGACCATGCACTGGTTCTGCGCGAGGATGACCCGCTGCTGCCCGCAATTTTGAAGGTATATGAGGAGCAGGGAATCAAGGACGGTGCGCCGAGCAACAAGATGAAAGGCCCCGCGTTCAAGACCGAGCTTGCCACTGCGTATCCCGATTGCCGTCTGGTCGTAACGAAAGAGACCATGACTGTCGAGGGCATGATCAAGATCGTCTATGACCTGCTGAAGGACAAGCTGAATATCGCCAAGCTGACCTTCACAAGCGGCGTAAACGCAGCGTCTCAGGAATACACGCCGGAAGGCACCGTGGATCGCTGCCCCCTGTGCGGTATCGCGCTGAACGAAAAAGGCGTATGCCCGAAGTGCGGATATAAGAAGCAGTAATTTATATACGCAAAAACAGAACGCCCGAAGAATCCGTGGATTCTTCGGGCGTTTTTTGATTTCCGTTATGCTTTCTTCTTTCCGCAGACCGCGTTCACAACGACGCAGATAATGACGGTTATCACCATGTCGGGCAGAGTATTGCCGACGATGATATCCACATTCATGAGCATCCTGTAAATCACAAAGCCGATTACCCAGATCACAAGATTTCTGACGTCCGCGCAGCACTTGCTGACGTCACGGTGCAAAATGAAGAAGTCCGCTATCAGAATGGCTATCATGGGCGCAAACACCGAGCCGATGAAGTAGAGGAAGTTTGTGATGTTGTCCATCGGGTACACGATTGCGGCGACGGTGCCCAGAACGGTCGCGCCGATTGCGACGTATTTGCCCTTTATTTTGGCGGAGACAGCCTCGCTGGAAACGCCGGCGGAGTATGCGTCGAGGAAGGTGGTGGTGACGGTGGAGAACACGATGATCAGAAGTCCCACAATGCCGAGACCCGCTCTGAGCAGGATGGACGCCATGTCATATTCGCCGGTGTAGATTGCCGCGCCCATGCCGATGATGTACATCCAGCAGCTGACCAGACCGTAGACCACCGCGCTGACGGCGGTTGCGGCGACGGGCTTCTTTGCCTCGCGCGTATAGTCGCTGATAAGGGGCAGCCACGAAAGCGGCATGGCAACGGACAGCTCGACCGCCGCGCCGAAGCTGAGAGAGTCGTCAACGGCGCCGACGGGGCTGCCGCCGGAGAATATCTTAGCGCAGAGAATGAGCGTGAGTATGAACAGTGCCGCCATAGCCACAGTGTTCAGCTTGCCGAGGTTCGTGATGCCTATGAGAATCCACGCAACGATGAGACCGCCGATAATCACACACCACAGCCAGTGCCCCGCGGAGAATATACCCTCGGACGCGAGCGCGCCGTCATATATCATTATTGCCGTCCAGCCGACGAGCTGGATGATATTCAAAGCGGAGAACAGGATGCTGCCCTTTTCACCGAAGCTCATCTTGACGGTCTCCATGGCGCTGCGGCGCAGCTTGCCGCCGATAAGCCCCGCCGCGAACAGCATGACGCAGCCGATAACATGGCCGATGAGTATGGCAAGCAGACCGCGCTGCATACCGAGCGTTGCGAAATAGGTACCTGTGAGTATTTCGGCGATGGACACGCCCGCGCCGAACCAGATAAGACCGTTTTCAAACAGGGATGTTCTTTTCTCTGCCATTTTTATGCCTCCTTTGCGAATTCACCGCTGATGTCAAACGCATGATTCATAGGCCCGGAGCCTGCGCCGAGGTCGAGCATGGCCGAGAGTGCGCCGGAAATGTAAGCCTTGCCGCGCTCAACGGACTCATCGAGCGTAAAGCCCTTTGCGAGGTTTGAAGCGATGGCGCTTGAGAGTGTGCAGCCGGTGCCGTGGGTATTGGGGTTATTAATGCGTTTGCCGTTGAACCAGTGGGAGACGCCCTTATGGAAGAGCAGGTCGTTTGCGTCGTTGAGCTGATGGCCGCCCTTGCACAGCACGGCGCAGCCGTACCTCTCGCTTATAAGCTTTGCGGCGGCACACATATCCTCCGCGCTCTTTATCTCCATACCGGAGAGAACCTCCGCTTCGGGAATATTGGGCGTGAGCACGCTTGCAAGCGGAAAGAGCTTCTCTTTCAGCGCGTCTATCGCGTCGTCGGAGATGAGCTTTGCGCCGCTCGTTGCGACCATGACGGGGTCAACGACGATATTTTCTGCCTTGTAGAAGCTGAGCCTTTCCGCGATGACGGATATAAGCTCCTTCGATGCGACCATGCCTATCTTCACCGCGTCGGGACGGATGTCCGTAAACACGCTGTCGATCTGCAGGCCGAGAAACTCAGGGCTGACCTCAAAAATCCCCTGTACGCCGGTAGTGTTCTGCGCGGTCAAGGCGGTGACGGCGCTCATGGCGAATACGCCGTTGCACGTCATGGTCTTGATGTCAGCCTGAATACCGGCGCCTCCGCTGGAATCGCTTCCGGCGATTGTCAATGCTGTTTTCACTGTGAATTGCTCCTTTCGATTATTCAGCATTTGATTTTATTAGTCCAACGGGATTCGAACACTCATCGCATTTGAGCGGCACTGTCGGGCTGCTTTTGATTTGTCGTCCTCGACTTGCGTCAGCAAGCCTTCGTCCTCCGCAGCAAAATCAGCCCCGATATTGCTCGTTCAAATGTGCCATGCAGTTTTTACGGAGCGGATTTTTGCCCGGACGAGGCATTGTCCGCAGTGAAGCCTTTCCGGCTTTACAAGGACAATAACGAAGTGCGGACGGAAATCCGCCCGTAAAAACCGGTGAAGGTTCGACTCCCGTTGGACTAATTTTCGTCCCGCTCCAGAGATTCCTCCTCCAAACGAGCCGCCTCTTCTGCTACCTTCAGCACGAGCTGAAACAGCTCCTCTTTCGACATCTTCCGAACTTCCTCCTTCAGATATCCCTCCACTTTCTGCTTCTCCAATAGCCAGCGATATAGTTTGTCCCATTCGGTCATCGTTTTCCCTACACACTATTTTGCCTTTTATACCATCTTTCAAGTCACCGTTTCCCAACATCACCAAATTTGTTTCATTGTAAATCTGACTTGGCGTTTAGTGCCATATCAATTGCAAGCTTTATCCGCGCCTCCATATCATCACTTGATTTATCCTGACACAAGCCATTTCGGATTTGGTTTTCTTCTGCTCGCTCACGAACTCATCCACAATACCCCGGTATTTCCCAAGACAAAAAATTCCCCGGCTGCAAAGCAGCCGGGGAACTCTTATTTAAGTACTTTGTATTTCAGAGCTTGTCTCTTACTTTACGACCTCAGCCATGTTGTCACCAACGATGGAACCGAAGATGAATGCAACGTTGAAGCCGTTGCCGTACTTCTGGCCGTCGCGCTCCTCGTAAGCACCGATAACGTCACCGGCAGCCCAGAGGTTCTCGATAACTTCGTCCTCAGCGGTGAGAACGTGACCGTCCATGTCTACACGCAGACCAGCGGTGGTCAGGTAGTAGTTGGGGTCAACGCGGCAGAGCCAGATACCCTCGCGGGTGTCGATGTAGGGCAGACCAGCGCGGCCCCACTCGTTGGCCTCACCCTTGATTGCTAACTCGTTGTTCTTCTCAATGGTAGCAGCCAGGTTGGGCAGGTTGAGAGCTTCTGCAGCAGCCTCTACGGAATCGTAGTGGACAGCTTCGCCCTTCTCGAAGATTGCATTGTAGATGGTCATCTGGTAACCCTCGTAGTCGCGGGTTGCAGCAGCGCTGTCATTGTCAAATACATAGTAGAAGGTGTCGCCGTTGGCAGGATCAGCCTTTGCAGCTGCCATCATACCGTGGTTGTCCTTCATGATGTTGCCGAACTCGTCACCGTTGATGTTAACGATGATGCCGGGGGTGGTGTAGTGCATGAATGCAAGCTCGAAGTGGCTGTCGTAGGAAGCCAGGAAGCCGGGCTGGTAGGTCTGAGCGTAGTCAACAACGCCGCCGGCCTTCAGACCGAGGAGCAGACCGTCACCGGTGAGGGTTTCGGGGCAGTTGTAGTATGCATCAGCAGTTGCGGTGTGGTACTCCTTGAGGAGTTCCTTGTTCTTTGCGAAGGAACCGGAAGCGAGCATGATAGCCTTTGCATTGACGGTGTAGGTGTTGCCAGCCTTGTCGGTTGCGACCAGACCGGTGACGGAGCCGTCTTCAGCAATGATGATGTCGGTAACGGGGGTTTCGTAGAAGATCTTAACACCCTTCATGGTGATACGATCAACGAAGAACTCCATAGCATAGCCGCAGCCGCCGGAGTAGATGCCGGGTGCGAAGGCCGGGCCGGTGGCCTTGGGGATAGCGCCGAGGGTAGCGAAGCCAACGCCGATGGTGGTCATCCAGTCGTAGAGCTTACCGCCGGTTTCATAGTTCTGCTTGAGCCAAACCAGGTCTTCAACGGTGCGCTGATTTTCGGGGTTACGTGCATTGATGCCCTTTAGGAGAGCGGGGCCAACAACGTTGTCCCAGTCGCCGCAGAATGCATACTTGCCGGTGCCCCAGTTCTCAATGGTCTGAGAACCGGTGTTGTTGAAGCCGCCGTAAGCAGTTGCGAAGCAGCCGCCGGGGATGCCGGACTTCTCGAAGATGACAACGTTGGTCACGCCAGCCTCAGCGAGACGGGCAGCAGCCATGATACCGGCAGTACCGGCACCCATGATGACAACGTCAGCCTCTGTGGGAACGTCCTTAACTTCAACGGGAGTCTCAACGTCTGCCTGGAAGTCAGCAACATTGCCGCCGGCCAGAACGATGGCCTTCGCAACGCCCTGCTTGATAGCAGCGGAGGAGACGGATGCGCCTGCAACGGAGTCAACGTTGATGCTCTGGGCCTCAACGATCTTGCCGGGCATGCGCTTTACAGCGTAGGTACCAACACCGATGGTCTCGTTGTTGGCGGGAATGGAAACGCTCTGAATCTTGCCGCCGACGAACATGGTGGTAACGGTTACGAGACCCTCATGGCCAACGACTTCGACAGTGTACTTACCGTCCTGAACAGTGCCGGGCTGAACACCCTTTGCCTGGTCAAGAGCAGCACCCAGAGCCAGCTTTGCAGCGCCGGTGGTGTAGGTTGCGGAGCTGACGGTGTCGAACTCGGTGCCTTGAGCCGCGAGGACGACTTCGGGGAGGTTGCGGATTGCCATGCCGCCGTACTCAGGAGTTTCCTCCATGCCGGCAAACTTGACATCGGTGATAGACTTGGCGTCTACGGTTACCTCAACGGAAACGGGGCCGCCAAAGCCCTGTGCCACTGCGCTGTAGGTACCTGCGGTGTACAGGTCGGGTTCAGCAGCAGGAGCTTCCTTCGCAGGCTGAGATGCGCCGCATGCGGCCAGGCTCAGAACCATGGAAAGCGCAAGGACTATTGCGAAAAACTTCTTCATTGGTATACTCCTTTCTACTTAATCGGCCGGATAATCCTGCCAGTAAACATACCGCATTGATTATAATATAAAGTGAAAAAAATATCAAGGCTTTGTGAAAAATCTTTGCGAATTTTCAGCCTTTTTTGTTGATTTTTTGATATCCATCACTTTTCGTCATTTTTTTACATCCGCGCTATGATTTATGTCGGTTTGGCTGTGTCATAAATACCTGATGACATAACGGAGAGTTTGTGCTATAATTCGCTTGTATTTTCATAAGCTGCTCAGAAAGGACACTTTCCATATGACTATAAAGAGAATAGCTGTTCTGTTTATTGCCGTGTTCCTTGTCTTCAGCGCTGCCGGCTGCTCCAAAGGCAATCAGGCAGATACGGACGCCGTCAGTGCCGCAATGGATAAATTCCGTGCGTGTACAAGCTTCACCGTCGTACACATTCTTGACAGCACCGCGGTGCAAACCCTTGGCGAGGAAAGCCACACATATTCCGGCTCCAATGTGATGGAAATCAGCATCATAACCGGCTCCGCTCCCCGGATGAAGTCCACAACCACAATGCTTCTGGAATATGACGGAGAGCAGGGCGAACAGGTCACTACTTCCTATCTGGTCACCGAAAACGGCGTGTACACCGAATACTTCACCGACGGCAGCCAGTGGTACATGGTTTCCACGGAAGACGAAAGCGTTTTGCCGGACGTGAGCGCCGACACCGTGGAAAAAACCTTCTCTCTTGGTGACATTTCCTTCCGTAAAGCCGGAGAGGAAAGCATCGGCGGAGAAGCTGCCCTGCGTTACGAGGGCGTTATCAAGGGCGGGCCCCTTGTTTCCATGCTGGAAATCAACGGCAGGCTCAGCAGCATTTCCTCCATGAGCGAAAACCAGCAGGCAAAGATCAGGGAAAATCTGGTCAAGGACCTGAAGGGTGTAACCGTATCCGTATGGATTGCCGAAGAGAGCGGTTATCCCGTTCGCTTCGAGGCAAACCTGACAGAGACCCTGAGTGAAATCGACAAGAGCATATCCAAGACCCTGGGCGGCAAAAGCACCGATGATCAGGTGCTTATCACTGAAGATGTCATCACCATAAGCGTCGCTGATTTCAATGCCGTCTCCGAAATAGTTCTTCCTCCCGAAGCGGCCTCGGCTCAGCCCTATGAGTTTGCAGAGGCCTCCGCAGAAGAAGACGCATCATAAATACAAAAAGCTTCCGCTCCTCAAAGGATGCGTGCACCTGTAAAATGAAAGTAGACACTCACAAAAGTGTGGGTGTCTACTTTTTACAGGTGCACAGCAAAGAAGCGCTGCATGCTGTTTTATCTTTATACATCAATGTCAAAAAGTGCGAGAAGGCGCTTGAAGGTATCCTGACCGTCAAGACAGGTATCTATCAGATAGCCTTTTTCATTCTCCCATTCGGCAAGGCCGCGGTAGTAAAACGCCTTTTTCGCGTCTTCTATGATGAACGGTACAAGACGAAAGTGCAGGCATTCCTTCAACGCGATCAGACGCCCGACTCTGCCATTGCCATCCTGAAACGGATGGATGCTCTCAAAATCGTGGTGAAAAGCGATGATGTCCTCAACAGATTTGGGATCATAGGCAGCCAGCA
>CAMEHJ010000017.1 GCA_945917385.1 uncultured bacterium | reverse complement strand
GCCGTATCTCCGAGTTGCCGCCCCAGCCGAGTATCGTTTTCAGTTCCGTGTTTACCGCAAACGCCGTGACCCCGGCGCAAAGCAGCATCACCGCGCATATGCACACTGCCGCCGTTCTTCTTATCGCCCTTGCCGAATAATTTTTCATGTCAGCCTCCAAATTGATTTCCCCGGAGGCATGGATCGCTCCGAACGCCTGCTTGTATCTTTCTCTATTCGTCATCGTTCCAGTCCTCCCCAAGTCTGTTTTTGAGCAGCGTGCGGGCACGGTTAAGTCTTACCCTCACATTGCCCTCGCTCAGCTTCAGAATGTCAGCGATTTCCTTTACCGGGCAGTCCTCGTAATAAAACAGGTGTATGACCACCCTGTACTTCTCCGGCAGTCTCATAACCTCGTCGAACAGGGTCTCCGCCTCAGGCGTTTCAAATTCAAGCGTCTCCATGTAGTCCTCCAGCGGAACGCTTGCCCTCCGCCAGAACGAGCGGTTAATGTTCATCGCCGCGTTCACCGCCACCCGGATGAGCCATGCCCTGATATGTTCTTCGCTTTCAAACTGTCTCGTCTGCGTGTGATACTTGATAAACGTCTCCTGAACAACGTCGTCCGCGTCCTCGGCATTTCTGCACACGCTGAACGCCGCCGCGAACAGTCTGTCCCGGTATCTGTCTATCAGTATCTCTGTCTGTATTCTCATGGGACATTCCTCTGCCGAAAAATGATTTTGAAGGCCTTCAATAATAATACACTTCTCAGCGCATAAAGGTTACAAATATTTCTCAAAAATGATGAGACAGCTCACTTGGCTCCCTCTGACGAGGCGACGCCCGCAGGCGCGTGTCGGAAGTCAACCGCCGTCAGGCGGCTCTTAGACCGGAGACGAGCTGTCAGCGAAGCTGACTGAGAGGGCTTTGCCCAGCGCAAAGGAACGACACATGGGTCGTTCCCTACATCGTTTCAAGCTTTTCGTAGGGAACGGCCTGAGTGCCGTTCCAAATTTCTCAAATCATCACCCGTAGGGGACGGGCGCAGGGTTCCCGTCCCGAATGACTTCATTCCCATCGCCCCCTTGCCTCCCTCGTCAGAGGGAGGCAAGGAAAAAGGGATGCTTTGACTGTCTCAAAAAGGCTGTCCCAAAAATTAGGACAGCCTTCTGAGTCAAATATGGTTTTTATTCTTTATTCTCGCCGGACGGCTCGGTCTGCGGTGCAGGCTCGCTTGCAGCCGTCTCAGAGGGCAATGCATCGTTCTTCTCCTCGGCGTAGCCGTCGGTCATGGATATCTTGCGCGCGGGGCGCTCAATCGTGTCGTCATGCTTGACATTCCGCGCCGCCTTCACGCTCTCCGGCATGAAGCTGCCGTGCTCGAAGAAGTAGTTGAACTCCTCCGCGTCCATCGTCTCGTGCTCAAGCAGGTACTCCGCAATCGCGCGAAGCTCGTCCGCGTGCTCGCTGAGAAGCTTTTCGCAGGCCTCGGAAGCCGCGTCGAAGATGTGCTTGACCTCCTCGTCGATCATCGCGGCAGTCTCCTCGGAATAGCTCTTGGTCTGACCGAAGTCGCGCCCGATGAAGATGCTGTGCCCGGAGGTGTCGTAGGAAATGGGGCCGAGCCTGTCACTCATGCCGTATTTCATCACCATGTCGCGGGCGATGGAGCTTGCCTGCTGGATATCGCCGGACGCGCCGGTGGAGATGTCGTCAAGGAACAGCTTTTCCGCTATTCTGCCGCCGAGCGCCATAATGATGTTTTCAAACATCTCGCTCTTTGACTTGAAGTTTTCAAGATCCTCCTGCGGTCTGAACAGGGTAAATCCGCCCGCCATGCCTCTGGGGATAATGGTGATATAGTGGACGGGGTCAACATGGGTGAGGTAGTGCCCCGTGACGGCGTGACCGGACTCGTGATAAGCGGTGAGCTTTCTCGCCTTCTCGCTCATCTTGCGGCTCTTCTTCTCGGGACCCATCTGAACCTTGAGTATGGCCTCGTCGATGTCTGCCATGTCGATAAAGCGGTGCTTTCTGCGAACGGCCAGCAGTGCCGCCTCGTTCATCAGGTTTTCAAGGTCTGCGCCGGCAAAGCCCGGAGTGCCCTTTGCGATGGAGTTGAGGTCAACGTCCTCGGCAAGCTGCTTGTCGCGGGCATGAATTTTGAGTATGGCCTCGCGGCCCTTGATATCGGGCAGGCCGACATAGACCTGTCTGTCAAAGCGGCCGGGACGCAGAAGCGCGTTATCGAGGATATCCGCGCGGTTCGTCGCCGCCATGACGATAACGCCCTCGTTGCTGCCGAAGCCGTCCATCTCGACAAGGAGCTGGTTGAGGGTCTGTTCGCGCTCGTCGTGTCCGCCGCCGAGGCCGCTGCCTCTCTGACGGCCGACGGCGTCGATCTCGTCGATGAATATGATTGCGGGCGCTGCCTTCTTGGCCTGCTCAAACAGGTCGCGCACACGCCCCGCGCCGACGCCGACATAGAGCTCAACAAAGTCGGAGCCGGAGATGGAGAGGAACTGGACCCCCGCCTCGCCCGCCACGGCCTTGGCAAGCAGTGTCTTACCGGTGCCCGGAGGGCCGACAAGCAGAACTCCCTTAGGCACGCGCGCGCCCATTGCGGTGTACGCCTTGGGGTTTTTCAGGAAGTCAACGATCTCGCTTAGCTCTTCCTTTTCCTCGTCGCAGCCCGCGACATCCGCAAAGGTCTTTTTATTCTTCTCGTCGCTGCCGAGTCTGGTGCGCGCCTTGGAGAACTTGCCGATGGCGCCTGCACCGCCTCCGCCCCGGTTCATCATCATGTACCAGAGGAACATTCCGCCGCCCATGATGAGCAGGTACGGCAAAAAGCTTGCCCACCAGGGCACGACAAAGCCCTCGTCATAATCATACTTCTCGATTATGCCGGCCTTGTACTGCTCGCTGATGATGTCCTTGAAGTCCTCGTAAAAGACGGCGAAGTTATAGAGGTTATAGGACATCTCCTTTGTGGGCTTCGCGGGGTCGTCGGTACGCACTTCAAGCACGATAAGCTCGGTACCCTCGGTTCTGAACGACTTGACCTTCTCGCTTTCAAAAAGGTCTATCAGCTCCGAGTAATTTTTGATTTCTTCGGCCTTTGTCTCCTGCCCCATTGTAAACACAACGGCAATCATAATAACAACAAGCAGAACGTAAAAGCCAAGGTCGCGGATTCTTTTGGGATTAGATTTCAAGCGTCTGTCACTTCCTTCGGATTTGAGGAAAAATATCTGTAATCAATAATTATTTTTCGTAGATTTCCGGCTTGAGCACGCCGATATACGGCAGATTGCGGTACTTCTCGTTATAGTCAAGACCGTAGCCTACGACGAACGCATCCGGCACCTCAAAGCAGGAGTAGTCGGCGTAAACATCCGCGCGGCGTCTTGCGGGCTTATCCATCAATGTTGCGATTTTGATTGATGCGGGCTTTCTGTTGAGCAGGTAGCCCTTGAGATAGCTGAGCGTTATGCCGGAGTCGAGGATGTCCTCGACGATGATAACGTCGCGTCCCTCGATATCCTCACTGAGGTCTTTGTTTATCTTGACTGCGCCCGTGGTGCTCGTCCCGCTGTATGACGAGACGGCCATGAAGTCCATCGTGCAGTTGATGTCCACGTTTCTCATAAGGTCGGACATGAAAATGAAGCAGCCCTTCAAAACCCCGACAAAAACCGGCTCCTTACCGGCGTAGTCTGCGGATATCTGTCTGCCCATTTCGGAAACCTTGCGCTGAATTTCCTCGGCGCTGATAAGTACGCTCTCGATATCGTTTTTCATCTTAATACCTCATTTCGCCGCAATGCGCGGCACAAATAGAAATGAAATGTTTCCCCCGGCGAAATGGGGGATGCTGTGATTAATCACGTTTTTTTATCTGTATCAGCAAGACTCTGTCTCCGGGTACAGCCTCCGTCCTCTCGTCTGCGGGAAAGCCGGAGACGGCGAGGATGCCGTGCCCGTCTCTGAAAACGAGTGCGGAATTTTTTTCGCGCTCGGTATAGCCCTTCTCCGAAAAGAGGCTTTTCAGGGTTTTTGTGCAGTGTCTGCCGCGCGGGCGGTACTTATCGGCGTTTCTGCGTCCGGTCACAGTGACGTCACCGCATATATTCTCATATCTCAGACAATAAGTCTTGAACAAGCCGTTAATTTCTCTGCCGTAATCTGTAATTTCCGCGCGGATTTCAAGTCCAAGCGCCGGTATATCTATCGTTTCGCCGGGGACGAGCCTTATCTCCCCTATCGAAACATCATCCTCCGTGCAGAGCCGGAGCCTGCCGCGCTCACAGCACACTCTTCTCCCCGGAATATCGGCATAGCCGCGCTCGCTCGTTTTTGTGAGAGAGAGTATCGCGTCGGTCTGCTCCATAGAAACGCCGCCCCCGACGAATTTTCTTATGACTCTCGTCGCGATCGCCGGGTGAAGCCGCGACAGCGCCTGCGCCGGAAGGCTCTCCCCGTCGAAATGCTCCGCCATAAATTCGTCTGCCAGTCCCTCAAGGCAGTCTTGGTCGCGCGCCATAAGCTCCGCCGTTCTTGCGGCTGAGCGCGAGAGCGCGGGATTGATCTCCCTGAGCGCCGGGATGACCCGGTGGCGAATGAGATTGCGGCTGTATTCGTCCTGCGCGTTCGTGCTGTCCTCGACATGGGGGATGCCGTTTTCACGCAGATATTCCTCAATTTCCGCTCTCGTGACCTTGAGCAGCGGTCTGACAATCTTTCCGCGTGTCGGCGGGATGCCGCAGAGCCCGGCGCCGCCTGTTCCGCGCGTCAGATTGAGGATAAGTGTCTCGGTATTGTCGTCGGCGTTGTGCGCCGTTGCGATAACGTCGCACCCTTGCTCATCCGCCGTTTTCTCAAGAAACTCGTATCGAAGCTCCCTCGCGGCGGTCTCAAGACTCAATCCTCTCTCCTTTGCCGCTTTCGGCGCGTCGCCGTGTTCAATAATGCAGGGTATGCTTCGCTGCGCGCACCACTCTTTGACGAACTGTGCGTCGCGCTGAGCTTCCTCTCCCCTTATGCCATGCTCAAAGTGGGCGGCATAGACGTCTATTCCGCGTGAAAACAGCAGGCTTAAAAGACACATCGAGTCTGCCCCGCCGGAAACCGCGCACAAAACGCGCTTTCCGCGCAGCGCGTCAACCGCGTCCGTCATCATCTCTGTGACCCTCGTAGGAGCTGAACGTCGTGTACTCCGGCAGCCACATCAGCGGCACCGTGCCCGTGGAGCCCTTGCGGTTTTTGAGTATGATGGCCTCGGCAAGGTTCGGCTCCGTGCTTTCCTTATTATAATACCCATCCCTGTACAAGCCTATGACAACGTCGGCGTCCTGTTCGATAGCGCCGGATTCGCGCAGGTCGGAGAGCATGGGGCGCTTATCCTGTCTCGACTCGTTTGCACGCGAGAGCTGTGACAGGCAGATAACCGGCACATTCAGCTCCTTCGCCATAATCTTCAGCATACGGCTGATGTCGCTGACGGCCTGCGTGCGGCTCTCGTTTGACCAGGTGTGTCCGCTGCCCGCCGACTGCATGAGCTGGAGGTAGTCGATGACCACGAGGTCGAGGTTCGGCAGACGTCGGCACTGGGCGTTCATCTCCGAGACGGTGAGCGTAGGGTTATCGTCGATGCGCATATCCGTCATGCTGAGCTGCTGCGCCGCGTCCGACACGCTCATCCACTGCTGCTCGGTGAGCTGACCCGTGAGCAGGTTCTGCGACGGGATAAGAGCCGCGCGGGACAGAAGTCTTGTGACAAGCTGTTCGCGCGACATTTCAAGTGAGAACACCGCGACGGTCTTTTTGAGATTCAGCGCCGCGTACAGCGCGATGTTGAGCGCGATGCTCGTCTTGCCCATGCCGGGACGCGCGGCGATGAGTATAAGCTCCGACTTGTTAAGACCGAGCGTAACTCTGTCGAGGTCGGGCAGTCCCGTGGGGATGCCGGGGATCTTGCTTCCCGACTCCGCCGCGGCGGACATCTCATCAAACACATTCTGCACGACCGACGAAACCGGCAGCAGACCGCCGACATTCCGACCCTGCCGAAGCGCATAAATCTTGCGCTCCGCCGCTTCAAGCATGACATCGGCCTCGCCCGCGCCCTCGTAGACCATGCTGTTTATCTCGTCCGCCGCCTCGCCCAGTCTGCGAAGCAGCGCCCGGTCACTGACGATTCCGGCGTACTCCATGACGTTTGCCGCTGTGGGCGTAACACGCATCAGCTCCGCCACATAGTTCTCGCAGTTGTCGTCATATACGCCCCTGACGCGCATCTGGTCGAGCACCGTGACGGGGTCTATCGTCTGGCCGTAGGCGAACATATAGTAGATAGTCTCGTATATGTCGCGGTTGAGCTTTATATAAAATTCGTCGGCCTTGAGCTTTTCCATGACCTCCGGCACACAGCGCGAGTCGATGAGCATGGAGCCGATGACGGCCTGCTCCGCCGCAGCCGAGTGCGGAGTTCTTTTTCCAAGCAATTCATCCATTGCTTACTTCTCCATAAACAGTACCGCGAAGCGCGGTTTATTATCCCTCCACTACGAGAACGTTGACGCTTCCGCTGATCTCATAGCCGAGCTTTGCCTTGACGGTGTAGCTGCCGTAGTTCTTTATCGGCTCGGCCTGAACAATCTTGTTCTTCTCGACCTCGATGCCGAACTGCTCCTTGAGGGCGCTGCTGATCTCCTGAGAGGTCACCGCGCCGAAGAGCTTGCCGTTGGAGCCGGCCTTTGCGCGCACTACGACCTGCACGCCCTCAAGCTTCTTGGCGTTTTCCATGGCCTGTGCCTTTTCCTTCTCGATCTGGGCGGCTCTCGCCTTTTCCTTGAGCTTGAGCGCGTTTATGTTGTCGGCAGTGGCCTCGGCCGCAAGCCCGCGGGGCAGGAGGTAGTTGCGTGCGTAACCGTCGGAGACCTCCTTCATCTCGCCCTTCTTGGCCTTTCCCTTAACGTCTGCGTTGAAAATTACCTTCATTTTGTTTCTCCTTTCATATCCCTGACCGCCTCAGCCGAGGTAGTCGTCTATTGCTGCGTAAACTCTCTCAAGTGCCTCCTGAAGCGGCACATTCCTGAACTGCGCCGCCGCAACACTGCGGTTGCCGCCGCCGCCCAGCTTTTCCATTATGAGCTGAACGTTAAGCTCTCCTATCGACCTTGCCGACGCGAAGGAGCCGCCCTTTCCGTCCGGTGCCACTACTATCGAGGCGTCCACCCCGGAGATGTTCAGCAGCTCATCCGCCGCCTGCGCGGCGACGGTGCGGTTCTGCGGCTCTTCCGGTGCCGCCACGGCGACCTTTCTGTAAAGCTCCGTCGTCTGGAGGATTCTGTACTTTGCCACCGTGTCCTGCATATCCGTCTGGAACATACGTTTGACCGCGGTGGTGTCCGCGCCGAGCCGTCTGAGACAGGCGGCGGCGTCGAAGGTACGCTCGCCGGTGCGAATGGTGAAGCTCTTGGTGTCGAGAACGATCCCCGCGAGCAGCGCCTCCGCCTCACAGCGGAGAATGTCGGGTGCGTCCTGCACCTCCTGAAGTATCTCGGTAATAAGCTCGCTCGCGGAGGAGGCGTAAGGCTCGACAAAGCCGAGCGCCGCATTGTGGATGTAGGTCGCCGCGACGCGGTGGTGGTCGATGACGGCGACGCGGTTGCAGCTCATAAGCAGGTCCTCGTCCTCCACCTGTTCGGGTCTGTTCGTGTCAACGACCACAAGCAGTGTCCTGCCGTCGGCCTTCAGCATGGCGTCCTGCGGACTTATGAAAACGTCCTTGTACTCAGGTTCTTTTCTGACCATATCAATAAGCTGGCGCGAGGCGTTGCTGTTCATGTCGATGGCGATGCTGTATTTGACGTTCAGGAGCCTCGCCAGCGCACACACACCGACCGCCGCGCCGACGCTGTCGAGGTCTGCGTAGCGGTGTCCCATGACGATGACCTTTGAGGAATCCTTCATCAGCTCGATAAGCGTATTTGCCATGACGCGGGACTTGACCTTGGTACGCCGCTCGACCTCAAGTCCGCGCCCGCCGTAGAACTCAAAGCTCATGCGGTTTTTGATAACGGTCTGGTCGCCGCCGCGCGAGAGTGCAAGCTCGCCCGCCTTATCCGCGAACTGGAGTGTCTCCGTGAGGTTTGCGCCATCCACGCCGAGTCCTATGCTTATGGATGCGGCAACGCCGGAGGGGCTTACGACCTTGTGCATATCCTCTACGACCGAGAACTTATTTTCCTTCTGTTTTTCAAGGTACTGCCGCTCAAGCAGCACGAGATATCTGTCGCGGTCGTAGCGGCGCAGAATTCCGGAAAACTCCCCGCACCACTGGTGGAGCTTATCCTCAACCGCGTCGCGGATGTCGTTTTTTATTCTGTCGGGCTGGTTTTTGCACATCTCATCGAGGTTGTCGATGATAACGATGCCGGCGACCGGCCGTGTCTTTTCATACTCGATGCGGATATCGTCATATTCCGTGACATCCACCCAGTAGGTAATACCCATGAAAGCGTCGCTGTCCTCTTCGCTTTCCGAGCGGATGAGGTTTCCGTGCAGCTGATATTTTCTGCCGCCTATCTCAAGCAGGGTGGGGTAGCAGGTCTTGCCCTCAAGCAGCCATTTCCCGGAAAACTGCGGCATGATGTCGGTAATGCTCACGTCGATGCGGGTGTCCGGCGTTCCGCACATATCAAAGAACATCTGGTTGCCCCAAACGATGCGCGCGTCGTTGAGCCTGAACACCGCAATCGGCAGCGGGAAATTCATCAGCGTACTGCTCTTTGCGTTTTCCGTCTCGTAGGTGACGGACTCAATATACTCTCTCAGCTTCTTTTCTCTGCGCTTTTTCGCGACAAAAGTGAGTATAATCAGAATCAGCACTGCGGCGCACTCTGCCGCCGCAAGCTCGTACATTCCGAAAAACAGCGTTGCCGCCGCGAATGCCGCAAGGATGAACAAATGCACCTTGGCCCCCGGCTCGGCAAGACGTCTGAGCGTTCTATTCATTCGGGCAAACCTCCAATTCATCGACAGTAACCCATAATAATAGATATTATATTATACCAAGCCCCGGCGCAATTTACAATAAATAATTTCTGTATATTTGAAGATAATAAGCTGTATAAATGCTAATTCACCCTTAATCGGAGGCAGTAATGAAAGCGATAATAATGGCCGGCGGCATGGGCACCCGGCTTCGAGCGGTCACGGGCGATACTCCGAAGCCCATGGTGCCGCTGCTCGGCAGGCCGATGATGGAGCATATAGTCAATCTGCTGCGCGAAAACGGCTTTACCGAGATATGCGCCGCGCTGAGATACCGCGCGGGAGATATAATGGCGTACTTCGGCGACGGGAGCCGCTTCGGCGTATCCATGCAGTACCGCATAGAGTCGGAGCCGCTCGGAACTGCGGGCGGCGTCAAAAACTGTCTGGACTTCTGCGATGGCGAGGATTTTCTTGTTATCAGCGGGGACGCGGCCTGCGACTTTGAGCTGAAAGCGCTGATGCTTGAGCACAAGGAGCGCGGCGCAGCGGTGACGCTCGCGCTGCATCATGAGCCGGAGCCTCTGAGCTACGGGCTTGCGGTGACGGATGAGCACTTTCGCATCCGCGGCTTTGTTGAAAAGCCGGACTGGCCGCACGTTGTGACCGACCTTGTGAATACCGGCATCTATGCCGTGTCGCCGCGCGCGATGGAGCTTGTTCCCGAAAACACCCCCTATGACTTCGCGAAGGATCTGTTCCCCGCGCTCATGCGCCGTGGCGAGACGCTTATCGGGCTTTCTCTGCCCGGCTACTGGTGTGACGTGGGCAGCCCCGCAAGCTACTACCGCTGCTGCTCGGACGCGCTCTCCGGCAAGCTCAGGCTCGACCTGCCCGAAAGCTTTCGCCGGAGTTCTGTTGACGACGCGCCCGACGACTGCTGCGAGGACGGCATCGACTGCGACTGCCGCAGCCGCGCAGAGCTTATGGGCGCACTGTCCGAGCTTTTTCTCGACATGGGCGCCGACTACTCCGACGGCCTCACTCTTGACACCGACCGATTTAAGCTGCGCATTGCGCCGCTCCGAAACCGCTCGGCCGTGCACATCAGCGTCGATTCAAGTGACGCGGAATTTGCCTCGGAACTTGCGCTGTCGGCAAAGGAACTTATCGAAGCCTTAAATTTATGATTTACAAAGCCCCCGTTTTGACTGTATAATGTAAAAAACAAAATAACAAAACGGAGGCTTTTATGAATATTGAAAAAACCGTAAAGAATCTTGAGCTTCGCGGCTTTGCCGTAAAACACTTTGCAACCGGCGCACAGGCGGCGGAGTATCTGAAAGATGCCTGTGCGGGGCAGACCGTGGGCTTCGGCGGCAGCATGACCCTTGAAAGTATAGGCATATATGAGATGCTGCCCGAGGGCAGCGCTTTCTGGCACTGGCGCGTTGCCGGCAGCGAGACCATTGAAAAGGCCGCGCACGCGGACATCTATCTCAGCAGCGCAAACGCCATCACCGAAAACGGAGAGATCGTCAGCATTGACGGGCGCGGCAACCGCATCGCAAACCAGGTGTTCGGCCACAAAAAGGTGTTCATCGTGAGCAGCATAAGCAAGATAGTCGAGGACATGAACGCCGCCTTCGACCGCTCCCGCAGCATCGCCGCCGTCGAAAACGGCAAGCGTTTCCCCTATAATATCCCCTGTAAAATCGACGGCAAATGCCATGACTGCCGCTCGCCGGAGCGTATTTGCCGCGCGATGACGGTGCTCATGATGCCCATGATAGGCATGGAGACCGAGGTCGTGCTTATAGACGAGAAGCTTGGATATTGATGGAGGTGGAAAAATGAGCATTGTCAGAAGAAACGACGAGCGCAAGAGCTTTACAAAACAGTTTTTTGACGGCGACGGTGAGCTGTATATGCGCCAGATAACAAACTCCGTGGACGAGCTGTCCGGCAAGGGCAGGCTTTTCAACCACGTCTATATTGAGCCGGGCAGATCCCTCGGCTGGCACATCCACAAGGGCGACAGCGAGATATATTACATACTCAAGGGCGACGGTGAGTACAGCGACAACGGCAAGCTTATCGACGTTCACGCCGGCGACGTCACCATCGTCTTTGACGGCGAGGGTCACTCCATCAAAAACACCGGCAGTGAGACGCTTGAGATGATCGCTCTCATCGTCTACACCGCGTAATATCCCCCCTGTTCAAACTAAAACGTTAAAAATCCGGCATCGAAAGGTGCCGGATTTTTCCGTCTTGTCAAAAAACTTAGTTTCTCAATAATAACGGGATACCCCACTTGATAATAACGGGATACTCCACTTGGCTCCCCCTCCGGGGGAGCTGTCAGCG
>CAMEHJ010000016.1 GCA_945917385.1 uncultured bacterium | reverse complement strand
ATGGGCGGCGAGTCCTTCTCCTTCTATCTTGAGCGTGTCCCCGGTGTTTACGCCATGATGGGCAGCTACGACGAGGCTCACCCCTACGGCAACCACCACGAGAAGTACGACGTGGACGAGAAGGTCCTCAAGAGAAGCGTTGCAACCTTTGTTCAGGTCGCCTACGACTACCTCAATAAATAAGCTATATCCCGGAGGATAAAACCCATGAACATCAAAGACGCGGCGCGCAATTACGCCGATTACACCATTGAAAACAGACGCTACATCCATAAGCACCCCGAACTCAGCTTTCAGGAGGAGAACACCGCAAGATACGTCCGTGAGAAGCTGACCGAGCTGGGCATCCCCTTCACCACCAGCGTAAAATACGGCACCGTCGGCTTCATCGGCGGCAAGAAGCCCGGCAAGACCGTGCTTCTGCGCGCGGATATGGATGCGCTCCCGATGCAGGAGGAGAACGAATGTGATTTCGCCTCCGCCGTTCCCGGCGTCATGCACGCCTGCGGCCACGACAGCCACACCGCAATGCTGCTCACCGCCTGCCGTATTCTCAAGGATATGGAGGACGAGATCCCCGGTACCGTGAAGTTCGTGTTCCAGCCTTCCGAGGAAAACGGCGCGGGCGCAAGAGCCATGCTTGAAGAGGGCGGATTGCTTGACGGCGTGGACGC
Organism: uncultured bacterium; assembly: GCA_945917385.1. The sequence continues at coordinate 10,741 of CAMEHJ010000016.1, read as the reverse complement.
CTGCTTTGCCTGCCACGTCTGGGCAGACGTAAAGAGCGGCACCGTCGCGGTCAACTCCGGCGCTGTCATGGCGAGCGCGAACCGTTTTGAGATCACCGTCAACGGTAAGAAGAGCCACGGCTCAGCGCCCCATCAGGGCTGTGACGCACTGACCACCGCCGCCGCGCTCGTCGGTGAGCTTCAGAGCATCGTCTCCCGCGAGATAGACCCGCAGGAGCCGTGTGTCATCACGGTCGGTTCCTTCCACTGCGGCACCACCTGGAACATCATTGCCGACTCCGCAACTCTCGTCGGCACCACCCGCTGCTTCTCCAAGGAGGTCAATGACTTCCTGCCCGAGGCAATGGGGCGCATTGTCAAGAACGTGTGCGCCGCGCACCGCTGCGAAGGCGAGCTGACCTACACCCGCATCGTTCCCCCCACCGTCAATGACCCCGCGGCTGCCGATATCGCCAAGGGCGCGGTAGAGAAGATTTACGGCAAGGGCGCCGCTGTCACTATGAAGCCCACCGCCGGCGGCGAGGACTTCTCCCTGTACATTCAGGATATTCCCGGTGCAATCGCCATGATCGGCATCTACAATCCCGACATTGACGCCGTCTACGCAAACCATCACGGAAAGTTCAAGGTCGATGAGGAACAGATGGTCAAGGGCGCGGGACTTCTCGTCCAGATGGCCGTTGATTATCTCAACGCCTGATTTTCGCGATTGAATCGAGACGACCTCCGCCCTGCTGCGGAGGTCGTTTTATACTGATTCTCTTTTGAAATGTTTAATCAATTATGATTAAACATTTCAATTAGAGAATCGCATGAGACGGGAATATGTGATTTTCTATGCTGAAAATCACATATTCGGCAACGCCATCAGGCGGTGCCTTCTCTATAAAAATAAACATTTTTATAGAGAAATAGTATTAGTATCAAAAACTTGCTTTTCCTTAAAACAGTAAGCATCTCCACTTGGCTCTCCCTTTGGGAGAGCTGTCACCGCAGGTGACTGAGAGGGCTTTGCCTTGTACAGAGGCTCGACACACAGCGTCCCCCATTTATCCGAAAATTTCTTCGTAGGAAACGACCTGTGTCGTTCCTTTGTGTCCGACCATAAGGGAATCAAATATAAATCCATTTTTTTGCGCAGACGAAAAAAGTCAGGTTTTCTTGAAGAAAATGCTTGACAATCGCTCAGGCGTGTAATATAATCTTTCTTGCTTGAGAGAGACGGACGATTGGCGCAGCTGGTAGCGCATCCGCTTGACGTGCGGGAGGTCACAAGTTCGAGTCTTGTATCGTCCACCATAAACCTGCAACTCATTTGAGTTGCAGGTTTTTTGTTTTTCTTCATGTCGAGCGGGCTCGTCTCGTCGGAGCAAAGTCCGCTCCGGTTTCTCCAAGTATTGCCAACGGCGGTGCGCAGCTCTGCACACTGTCGTCGCAGACTATAGACAAAGCCTCGCAGAGTTTTTTCGCCGCAGCGAAAAAAGAAATATAATAAGTTTTCTGCGGCGACATGTGCGTCGCAGAAAACACTTCTCACGGAACGAGTGTCGAAATGTGCGCCTTCGGCGCACATTGAGGCATCGAGTGCAGTGCATCCCCTCTCGTAGACAAAGTCTTTTTGACTTTGTCTACGACTTGACGGCGGTGCGCAGCTCTGCACACCGCCGTCGGTGAATAATACCGTTTTTATTATCTATCGTGCTGTCTGTTCACGATTACCGCGAGGTCGATGACCTTTGTTATAAACTGCATATGCGACCTTGGATAGTCTCTGTGCAGGCGCGCGAGCACCCTGTCAATAACGCGGAACGAGTTTTCCCGCGTCGCGCTGTTGAGCAGGAGCAGGATCTGTACCGCGCTCATGCGGGTATAAGGGTCGCTGGAGCGCAGGGTGCTCTGCACGGCGCTTTCCAGTCTGCGCATATACACCATGCGCTTCTCCATCGGTATATCATGATCTTTAAGCGCGAAGGCGACAAGCTGGCACGGTGTCTGACTGCGTGCCATGTCGCGCATACGCAGCTTTGCAATTTCGCGGAAAACGTTATTGTCACAGTAGAACGCGCCGTCATTGGGGTCCGTCTCGAAAAGGAACTCCACAATTTTTGCATCCTCCGTCGCCTCGCCGTAAAGTGCCTGAATTGCGGCGGACTTCATCATCTCCAGCTCCTCGGACGGGGCAACGCAGTATGTATCGCGGTAGACACGGCTTATCTGCTCATAATGCTCCAGCGCCTTTCGCGGCTTCCCCTCGTCAATGAGGGCGCGCATCAGACTCACGCTGAACTTCTCGGCAGAGGGGTCGATCCGGATGACCTTATTGCAGATAGTCTCGATCTCCGGCAGCCGGTTTTCCTCAAACAGCCGCTCTACCGCGCTCAGGCACAGCCGCATATAGAGCGAGCGGTAGTAGGAATTAATGTGCACGCACCAGCTCTCCATGGCGCTGTCGGGCAGAAAATCGCCGGCATACAGTTTGATGGCCTTATCAGCAAACTTGATGGCGTCCTTCCCGCTGTCCGGGGCAAGCGCCTTTAAGGCGGTCTTTTCAAACTCCTCGCAGTCGAGTACGGTCTGTCTGTCCGGCGCCCAGCGGTACATACCCGCTTCGTTGCAGATGAGCTGCTTTGCATTTGTCAGTCCGAGATTTTCAAGCGCGGTTCTTGCGCGGCTGACATTGTTCTGCAGCGTGCTTAGAGGGTTATCGCCGCAGTCCTCCGGCCAGAGCACGTCAATAAGCTCCTGCGCGGACACTCCCCTGTCCTTGTGCAGGATAAGGTACGCGACAAGCGTCCACAGCCTTCTGGAGCGCCCGGAAAGGCCGATATCCTTCGGCGGAGCGGCAGCGCCCTCCTCCGTGATGGTGAATTTATCGAACATGGTGACATAGATGCTGTTTCCCATAACGAGCTTCCTTTCCGCGCATCACTGTCTGCGCTGACCGGCAGGTTTACCTGATATTTATTCGCTTGGAGACGGTATCGTAGTTCGTGCAGTTGTCAATTACGGTCTGTGCGTTTATGCGTCCCGCTTCATAGGCTTTCAGAAGAGCCGAGTCCATCGTGTTCATGCCCTGCGCAGCGCCGGAGGCGATAGCCGCGTCAAGCTGGTGGGTCTTGCCTTCACGTATCATGTTGCGGATTGCCATGTTCATGTACATTATCTCGAACATGGGTATGGGGTTGCCGTTCACGTCCGGCACAAGCTGCTGGCTGATGACGCCGCGCAGCACCATGGAAAGCTGCAGGCGAATCTGCTGCTGCTGCGAGGCGGGAAAGGCGTCGATTATCCTGTCAATGGTGCTTGCAGCGCCAGTCGTGTGCAGTGTGGAGAAGAGAAGCTGTCCCGTCTCTGCCGCGGTCATGGCGACCTCGATGGTCTCCCTGTCGCGCATCTCGCCGAGCAGAATGACGTCCGGGCTTTCGCGCAGGGCGCTTCTCATCGCCGTAACATAGTCCGGGCAGTCACAGTGTATCTCGCGCTGGTTCACGATGCACCTGTCATGGCGGTGGATAAATTCCACCGGGTCCTCAAGCGTGAGAATGTGGCCGGAGCGCGTGTGGTTTATCTCGTTTATCAGGCAGGCGAGGGTCGTAGACTTGCCGGAGCCGGCGCTGCCCGTGACGAGCACAATGCCGTTTCGAAGCGACGCTGCGCGCATGACCTCCGGCGGAATGTTCATGTCCTCCGCCGTCGGGATGCCGAAGCGGATCACCCTTATCACCGCCGCCATACTGCCGCGCTGTCTGAAAAGGTTCACGCGGAAGCGGCCGAGACCGTTAACGGAAACGGAAAAATCGTCGTCCGTTCTGCCTCCCGTCACGCAGTCCGGCGCTCTTTTTGCAAGCTCACAGATGGCGAGCGCAAGCTCCCTCGTCATTTCGGGGGTGAATCTGCCGTCCTCCTCGCGCCGCACCTGACTGCCTTTGACCTTGAACGTCAGCGGCAGACCTGCCGTCACAAATATATCCGATGCGCCGCAATCCACGGCCATCCGTAATATCTCATTAACCGTCATCCTGTTCTCCTGTTCCCTGCCATACTTTCAAGCCCTCTTCCGGCTGCCACTGCGCCGTGCAGCTCCAGCGGTCGATTTCATATCCCGCGCCGCTGAGCGTGAGACGAATATTAAGTACGCTTGTTTCTTTAATAATCTCCGTCTGCACCGAATTTTCGTTCACTTCGGTTCCGTCCGGCAGAGCGTTTTTCCCGGCTATCCAGCCGTCGATCTCACCGAGCCACTGCTGACCCAGATTTTCGCAGGCATACTGGCTGCGAACGTGTTCCCCATACTGCCGTGAAAGGCGCATATCCGAGGAAGCGGTCAGCACCGTCAGCACCGCGAACACCGCCACGCACAGCACCACCACCGAGAACAAGACCGCAACGGAGCCAACCTGAAAACGCTTTTTTCTCATAGTCTTACCTCTCCTCCGGGCAGTAGCGTACTACCTGCAATTCATACTCTGCCGCGCCCGACGAAGCTTCGGCTCGGATAAGCGCCGTTTCCAGCCTGCCCGCGGGCGTCGGCTCATTGGATATCTCCGTGTACACGAAGTATTCGCCCTGTATTTCTCCCGTGGGGCAAAGCTCTGCGTCGTAGCTTTTCTCTTTTTCAAGCTCCTCCCCGGCACGGAAGCGTTCCGCCCCGTTCCGGCAGAGCTGAACACAGTCGTTATACGCCTTTGTGCTCTCGCTGATATTCTCCGAGCGCACAAACACGCCCGCAAGCACGACCGAGCACAGCGCGAAAAACAGCACAAACAGCAGTACGGGTATCATATAGCCTAAATTGCCGCCCCGGCTTATTCTGTTGTCTGTCATTTGACCTCTCCTCTCCGGCAGGCGGCAAAGCCCTCTGCCCCGTCGGCCGAGATTTTCAGCAGGGAATCAGACTGCCACGAAAGCTCAAAGCTCTCAAGCGGGCAGACCGCGTCTCCAAGGTCTGCGTCCACGGGTGAATCTTTGGGAACAAATGCCGTTCTCAGCTTGCCGTCGTGCAGAAAGATGCGCGTTTCGTAGCTTGTCCCGTCCTCCGGCAGACAGAGGATCTGTCCCTCCGTCCCCTGCTCAAGCCTGACATTCTCCCGGCATCCCGCCGCCTGGCTCTGCACAAAGGAGAGCGCGCTGCGCCTGTCGGCGTTAGCTTGCTGCGAGAGCACAGCGGACGAATACAGCGACGCGCCCGCGTACACCAGCACCAGCAGCGCGAGTATGAGCGCCGAGTAGAGCAGCATCAGCATAAACGATGTATCCTGCCGTTTCACGCTCATCCCTCCCCGCGCACCAGCACCCGAACCTCCGGCATCTGGTTGCTGGCATATACCTCATATGTGACGATAAAATCCCTGTGGTTAATTACGAGGGCATAGTGCTCCTCAAGATAGGAAAGACTTTCCGGGTACGCGCCCTCAACGGCGTAGCACTCCGACGCGCGGCGCAAAACCGTCTCTCGTATAGCTTCGCGGCTGTTCTCGCGCACATCCCGCGCGATTCGGGGGAGAATCAGCGCCGCTGCGAGTATGAGCGCGGCGGCAGCCAGCGCAAGCCATGCGAGTTTTTTCTTCATCATCGGCATCTTATACCGCCCCCAGAACACCGAGCAGCGGGAGCATGACGCTAAGCAGCGTCATGCCGACGGACACCGTCAGAAAACCGATAAGTATCGGTTCAATTCTGTCTATCAGCGCATCAAGCGCCTGTGCCGCGTCCGCGCCGGTGCGCCGCGAAAGCTCCGCCAGCGCACTCTCAAGTCTGCCGCTCTCCGCGCCGCCGAGCAGCATCCGCCCGTAAACGCCCGTCAGAACCGTTCCGCAAAAGCTCTGTGCAAGGCTCATGCCCTCGCGCTGCTTTTCCATGCAGCCGTCGAGCACCGTCCTCAGTCCGCTGTGCCGCGTAAGCAGCATTGCCTGTTCGAGCGCGGCGTCCTGATCCATGCCGCTGGAAATAAGCGTCGTCAGCATATCCATAAGCTCCGACACCGCCATCAGTAACGCCGCTCTGCGCGTGAGTGCAAACCTCTCCATCGGCGCTCGGAGCTTCTCGCGCGCAGAATGAGAGCGCAGCGCAACAGACAGCGAGAGCAGAGCGACGCTGACGACTCCTGCCGCCGCAAGACTGACGCGGCTCACAGCGGAGGCGGCGAGCACATATGCGTATGACGACGCCGCGGCTGAGCCTGTCATCGACTCGTAAACGCGCTCGAACATCGGCAGGACCCGGAATACCAGCACCGCCAGAACAGCGCACATCATCAGCATCAGCGCAACCGGATATGTAAGCGTATTCTTTATCCGTAAATTCAGTTCATGCTGCTGTTCGTAGTAACCGGCGAGACTTTCAAGCGCCTCGTCCAGACAGCCGGACATCTCCGCCGTGCGGAATACCCCCAGCGCGTACTCAGGAAACACCCCCGTGCTCTCGGCGGCGTCCGCAAAGCCCGCGCCGCTTTCCAGCGCGCTGCACATTGCCGCGGCCGCCCTGCCGGAGGCGGAGTCCGTGTCCTCCGCAAAGACCTGCACCGCCCTGTCGGACGCAAAGCCCGCGCGGAGCATCGAGCTCAGGCCGCTGCAGAACGTGCTGAGTTCTGTATGAGAAAGAATTTTGTCCGCCATAAGTCCCTCCTTAGTAAACGAAGCGCGTGGTGTAGCGCTCATCGTTGAGAAGCTTTTCCGCGGATGTACCGCCCGCGGCGAAGGTTATGTCCACGCGCTGCCAGCTCTTAGGCTGCGCCTTTATCTCCACCGTGACCCAGCCCTGATTTTTCAGATAAAAGCTGTTCCACGCATGATAGGTCTCCTCGTCAACATACCCCGTTATCAGTCTGCACGGTATCCCGACGCTCCTGAGCATCGCCGCGGCAAGCGCGGCATAGTCAAAGCATATGCCTTTGCCCGTTTTCAAGGTTTCATCCGGGACGGGCAGATAGCCAGACTGCACGGTTTTCGCCTTTTTATTGTCGTATTTTACATTTTTGACGAGATAATCATACACTGCCGAGGCCATATCGGCGTCCGAGTCGCAGGAAGATGCAAGCTCCTTTGCGAGCCTTACACAGTCCGAGCTTTCGGTGTACGGCACGATCTGGCTTGTACGGAGGTACGGCTGAAATTCATCCTCCATGCTCACATCAGCGCTCTGCGACCATGAGCAGGCATATTTTGTGCCGCTCACCTGCTCCATCAGGCGGAAGGTGTAGCTGCCGTCTCCCATGTTGAGCGGGAACACCGTCTCCTCACCGGCGGAAAGGTCGTAGTTGTATTTGTCCTCTCCGCATAGGATCTGGAACTTCATTCGCTTGTCGCTCTCTGCGCAGACCGCGATATACCCACGGCTCAGCCCGGAGACGTCCACACGCATATTTTCAGAGTCCTCCGCCTGCGTTTCGTCAAAGGAAGCGTCCCTGAAATCCGCTATCACGAAGCTGCCCTTTTTGTCCGTGGGTGTCGGATTCTTATCGGTTTTCTTTGCGCCGCAGCCCGTGAACGCCAGCGCAAGCACGGCAAGAAGTGCGGTCAGGCGTCTGAGCGTCGGTTTATTTTTCATCTCAGCGACCTTCCTCCCCCGCCGTAAAATCAGGATATGTATATTTTATATCCTATTAACATTATATTATAATTGTTTTTTCCGCATTAGTCAATTATTCGACCGGATATTTACTGTGTTATGTCCCATATATACTCTCTTTTTTGCGTTTTGCGGTATCTGCCTACTTCTTCCTAAAATTTTGCGCACCGCAATTCGACCCAAATATTTGTAAAGTTTTTACTTTGTTATTGACATTATTATAACAATGTTGTAAACTAAGCTTCGCGGGTCAAAAGCCCGATACCCTTATTTCATTTCGCACATCTGCTGCAAACTATATCAAATACAATTCGAAAGGGAGATCACAAAATGGCAAATCGTATCGTTCTCAACACTGTTTCCTATCACGGCGCCGGCGCAGTCAGCGAGGTCGGCAAGGAGCTCGCCTCCCGCGGCTTCAAGAAGGCTCTTGTCTGCTGCGGCAAGCACATCATCAAGAGCGGCGAGATCAACAAGATCCTTGACCCCATGACCGCCGAGGGCGTTGCACACGAGATTTATAACGACATCAAGCCCAACCCCACCATTGAGAATGTTCAGAACGGCGTTGCCGCTTTCAAGGCCGCTCAGGCCGACTGCATCGTCGCTGTCGGCGGCGGCTCCATCATGGACACCGCAAAGGCCATCGGCGTTATCATCAACAACCCCGAATTTGCCGACGTTCGCTCCCTTGAGGGCGTTGCCCCCACCAAGAAGCACGCCGTATTCACCGTCGCCGTCCCCACCACCGCCGGCACCGCGGCCGAGGTCACCATCAACTACGTCATTACCGACGTTGAGAAGAGACGTAAGTTCGTCTGCGTTGACACCAACGACATTCCCGAGGTCGCCGTTGTTGACCCTGAGATGATGGAGTCCATGCCCGCTCCGCTGACCGCCGCCACCGGTATGGACGCGCTGACTCACGCTATCGAGGGCTACATCACCAAGGGCGCATGGGAAATGACCGATATGTTCCATCTTGAGGCCATCCGTCTCATCTCCGCAAACCTGCGCGACGCGGTCAAGAACGACCCCGACGGCCGCAAGGGCATGGCTCTCGGCCAGTACATCGCCGGCATGGGCTTCTCCAACGTCGGTCTCGGCGTCGTCCACTCCATGGCACACGGCCTGTCCGCTCTGTACGACACTCCCCACGGCGTCGCCTGCGCCATCATTCTCCCCACCGGTCTTGAGTTCAATGCCGAGTGCAGCGGTGAGAAGTACCGCGAGATCGCGCGCGCAATGGGCGTCGAGGGTGTTGACGCCATGACTCAGGCTGAGTACCGCGCCGCCGCCATCAACGCCGTCAAGAAGCTCTCCGAGGACGTCGGCATCCCCGCAAACCTCAAGGGCATCCTCAAGGAGGAGGACGTTGCCTTCCTCACCGAGAGCGCATACGCCGACGCCTGCCGTCCCGGCAACCCCCGCGACTGCGACAAGGCCGACATCGAGGCGCTCTACCGCAGCCTGATGTAATCTTTAGCAACATGAAAGCCCTGCCGAAAGGCAGGGCTTTTTGATATATCAGAACTCCTTGATGTACTTGACGGCGTTCTTCCACGCATCCTCAAAGGAGGAGCGGAAAAGCACCACGGGGCCGTAATCCTCGTACTCTTCGGCGGTAATGGCGTTGATGAAGTAGGCCTTTCTGAAGTCGGGTACCTTCTCGCAAAGCTCGTCGATGACCGCATGGGGAGTGGCGTTGAAGAAGCGGGAGACGACGGGGGGATTCTGCTCAATGAGCTTGTCGGCGGTGCCGTTCCAGTTGATGGTTATCACGCAGTCCGCGCCGACCATCTCGGTGAAGTGGTGCAGACCTCTTGCGCCGCCGCCGATGTAGTGGCAGTCATAGCCGCGCTGCTTGACGATCTCATAGACCTTTCTCGCAACCGCCATGCCGCTCTGGAACACGACGTCGGAGGAGATGTCGATATTGTCTCTCTTTACGACGTTTTTGATATGCTCGTCGAAGATGCCGGTGATAACGCTGTAATAGAGCGGGGCGGGGTTTACCATGTTCTTCGTGGTCTTTTCGTAGATCTCACACACGTCGAGCACCTGCTTTACCGCCATGCACTCGGTCGCGTTTATGGGAACGCGCTCCTTGATAAGCGTCTCGATCGCCCTGAGTCCCGGCTCCACGGCGGGGATCTTGGCCATGATGTTCTCGCCTGCCTGCCGGTTGAAGCGGGCAAAGTCCACAATGGACTTCTCATCCTCGCGGAAGGGGTCTCCCTGAATGCTCACATAGCCCGCCTTGCCCCTGGACGCGTCATACATGGGTTTAAATATCTTCGCAACACCGCCGATAAGCTCTCTCTGGAGTGCGACCATCGCCTCGTCGGCATTGGAGGTGGTTTTGAGAATACCGGTCAGCACCTCATCGACGTAGGGCTTTTCCTTGTCGTTCGTCATCATCTTCCATGTGTAGGAGGGGTTCTGGGTGCATCCGACAGCGCCCGCCTCGATGGCGAGATGCGCCTGCTCACGGGTGACGTTATTTATCCAGAAGCGGGTGGGCGTCTGCGCATGGACTCTGTGGAAATAGGTATTTTCCATTTAGATATTCTCCTTTTTTTATATTCTTTACTTGAAAACGACAACTTGGCTTTCTGTTGTCTGACAACTGATTAAAGTATAGCCTCTTTTCCTCCCGCTGTCAATACAATTCCGTTGATTTATTTTGGTTCGCATGATAAAATCTTTTCAAAACTACACTGACGGAGCTGCAAATGATAAACGAACTTAGCGAAAAATGGCTCAGCGAAATCGACCTCAGCACGGAGGAGAACATTTCCGACAGCCTTTATGAGCATATCCGCCGTCTGATAACGACGGAGGAGCTGCCGGCGGGCTATGTTTTTCCAAATGAAAACGAGCTTTGCCAAAGGCTGAACATCGCACGCACCTCGATACGCGAAGCCTACAAAGCGCTGGAAATACGCGGCTACATCACGCGGACAAAGCGCGGAACGAGGGTCAATACCGCGGACGAAATTGCCAAGGCACTGCCGTTTTCGGCGGCTATTGCGCTGTCGGACTTTGCCGACCTCGTTGAGTACCGCTCCGTTATCGAGTCGCAGCTTGCCTCTCTTGCCGCGCAGCGGCGCACGGAGGAGGATATTCAGGCGCTTGAAAAGCACCTGTCAAACATGAAAAAAAATACCCGTGA
>CAMEHJ010000015.1 GCA_945917385.1 uncultured bacterium | reverse complement strand
AAATCAAGGCTCTGCTGATAAAGTACCGTGAGATAATTGTCTATCTTATTGTTGGCGGTCTGACCACGGTCATTTCCTGGGGCGCGAAGTTTTTGTTCAATATCATCTTCTACGCCGGCACCGCGCATCCGACCTCCGTGCAGAACTTTATTCTCAGCGTCGTCAACTGGGTCGCCGGTGTCGCCGCCGCGTATCCTATGAACCGCCGCTGGGTGTTTCAGAGCAAGAATCCTCACATCCTTGCCGAGGCCTCCGGCTTTGTCGCCTCCCGTGTTGCGACCTTGCTTCTTGACATTGTCGTCATGCAGATACTTGTCCGCCTCGGCATGAATCTCTATGTCGCAACCGTCATCTCGGCGGTACTCGTCATCGTCGGCAACTATGTTTTCAGCAAGCTGTTCGTTTTCAGAAAAAAGTCATAAACATATAAAAGCCTGAGCCGTTTGATTTCGGCTCAGGCTTTTTCAGGCTGACAAAGAACTTTTTCTCTGAAAGGACAAGATACCCTACTTGGCTCTCCCTCTGGGAGAGCTGTCAGCGAAGCTGACTGAGAGGGCTTTACTCCGCCTGCGCGTTCCGTTTTTTGCCTCACTGCGCTCTTACGCAAAGGAACGAAACATTGAACGTTCCCTGCAGCCAAACCAAAAATTTTTCGTAGGGAACGGCCTGCGTGCCGTTCCTTTGTTTTTGGAGCAAAGCAGGGTTTTGACCGTATCAAAAGCCTGAGTCGTTTGATTTCGGCTCAGGCTTTTTCAGGCTGACAAAGAACTTTTTTCTCTGAAAGGACAAGATACCCTACTTGGCTCTCCCTCTGGGAGAGCTGTCAGCGAAGCTGACTGAGAGGGCTTTACTCCGCCTGCGCGTTCCGTTTTTTGCCTCACTGCGCTCTTACGCAAAGGAACGAAACATTGAACGTTCCCTGCAGCCAAACCAAAAATTTTTCGTAGGGAACGGCCTGCGTGCCGTTCCTTTGTTTTTGGAGCAAAGCAGGGTTTTGACCGTATCAAAAGCCTGAGCCGTTTGATTTCGGCTCAGGCATTTTTTATTTGATTTTTCCCGATGCGACCTGAAACGCAAACCACACGAGCGCAAGGCCGAGCGCCGCCGCAGTCCCGACGAGCACCATCTCCACTCGAAACGGCAGATAGCTTCTCAGCAGTACCGGTATCGCAAGCGCCGCTAAGTCTATCGCAATGCGGGCGAGGTTTGAATTCATCATCGCCTTCTCCCCGTTTTTCCTGATGGCTCTGATGCTGATAAAACAGCTCAGCGCGGCGAACAGACCGCCCCAAACAAGCCCGACAAGCAGGCCCAAAACAAGCTTCATGGTTTTCCTCCGTAATTTTTTTAAAATTTTAGCACAAGCACCCTGACTTGCCAACCGTTATTTGTTAACTTTTGTCTCGTTTACGACAGATTTTTCGGCAGATACTAAATCTGCGCCGACAACACGGCAGCAAAAAAGAAAGGAAAATCGGAAATGAGTCCCAAAGAATTACTCTATATCGAAGACGCGCTCGGTCACACCCGGTTTATGATAAACCAGTGCAGTACCGCCGCCGCCCAGCTCACTGACCCCGTTCTGCGCCGTCAGGCAGAAGACCTCGTAAACAGCAGCCGCAAGCTGTTCAACGACTTTTACGGTCTTGTTTAAGGAGGTTTTGGCATGAACGACAGAGAAATATTTGAGGGTATCCTCCTCACCACGAAAAACGCCTGCGACCTTTTCCTGCACGGCTCAATCGAGTCCGGCACGCCGAACGTCCACACCGTTTTCAATAACGCCCTGAACGACACTCTCTGTATGCAGAGCGCCGTTTACAAGCAGATGTCCGACCGCGGCTGGTATACCGGCGAACAGGTTCAGCCTCAGAAGCTCCAGCAGGTCAAAAACAAGTTTTCAAGCACCAACTATTAATTAAAATTAGAAATTGACCCGAAACATATCCATGGCGTAATTCGTCATGGATATGTAAACATATTGATGTTGACTGCACTACATATTGTGATAGACTGTAAAGGGCTATGTTTTCTCAAGCCGCTTTTTGCGCAGCATGACAGGAGCGATGAAGTTTATAATGAACAGCGTATATCCGAAAATAATATCTGTAATTTTGAGTTTGGTACTCTGTGTTTCCGCAGTGTCGCCGGGTGTGCTCTGCGCCTACGCGGACGATGGGGAGACGCCGACCGTGTCCGACGTGCCCGAAACCTCGGCCAAACCTTCGTCCACCCCCGTGCCCGAAAGTTCTGTTGAGCCTTCCCCCGTACCCTCGCCCGACAATGAGGGTGAGGACGAAGGCGGGACAGAACCGACACGGCGTGAAGCTCTCCTTGCACGGATAGAAGATCTCCCCTCCGCAGACACTCTTTCGGGCATGACGGCAGAGGAGCTTGAGGCGCTTAACGCCGAAATAGACGCCATTTACGGTGAGCTTGACGCGCTTCTCCTTTCCGGGGAAATAGGCGAGGAGGAATACGTGTCCGTCTCGGCGTCACTCTCAGCGCTCGGCAGCGCCGTCTCGTCCGCATTTCGCGGCACAGATGAGGGCGCCGATGTGACCGACATTGCGGATGCCGACGCGCTTATTGCCCTGCTCTCTTCCACTGACACAGTGGGCAGGCAGTACAGTCTCACCTCCGACATCACTCTTTCATCAACAGATATCCCCGCAAACTCCTGCTTTGCGGGACAGCTTAACGGCAACGGCAAGACGATCCGCATTAGCGGTTCTTCCCCCTCTCTTTTTGCGTCTCTCGGCGAAAGCGCGGAAGCGCCGGCCGGACTCTATAATTTTAATCTCGTCTTTGAGGGCGATGTCCTCGGCGCACCGCTTGCTGCGGAAGCTGTCTTTGCGGACATCATCGCCGTGAACGTCACCGTCGGCGGAAACATTCTTTTCACCGAAAGCGGTTCTCTCGCCTATGCCTCCGGACTTTTCGGCTATTGTGCCGCAGGCGGCGAGGTAAACGCCGAAAATCTTCAAATTACCTGCGCGGGCATGATTGGCTCTGCCGAGGGCAAGAGCAATCAGTATCTTCTGGCATCGGGAATATATAACGACATCGCGGGTGAAAACAGTTCCGTCTCGCTCTGTAACATCGGCGTGAGCGCGGGCGTGATCTCAGCCGTCAGTACATACGCACTTGAAGACGGCGTCGTCTGCGCGTCCGGCGCTGTCTCCGGTTATGCCGGCGTCTCCGCCGCGCTTGAGGAGGTGTCGGTGCTTGTCGGCACGGACATTCACGCCGTGCGCGCCCCCGGCGGCGCCGCCTCCGTCGGCGCTTACGGGCTTGGCTATATGCTGAGCAGTATCAGCTTCTGCGCGGTCGATGTAAAGGGCAGCATTGTGGCCGAGGACAGCATCGCTGAAACAACCGACGCCCTCTCCGTCTCGGAGTCGGGCATCACCGCCTGCGCCCTCGCGTACAGGTGCGCTCCGGGCGATGGCGCGAACACCGTTAAGGTTGGCGGCAACGTCTCGGCGCTCAATTACAGCGCCGCTTTTGCCCCTGTCCGTGTCGTTTCAAGCGGCGGCGTCTACTGGTCGGACCCCACGAGTGCGTGGAACGGCACCTCCGTGACCGTCGGCGGCACGATATACGCCCACGCGGTAAATGACGCGGTCGCGGTCGGCTTCATGGTGAACGAGTTGGAGACTGCGTCCGATTCTGCCACCTATGATCTCGCCCCCACGCCCGATTTTGAACTTATCTCCTGTTCGGTGAACGCGGGCAATATTCTCTCCGAGTCCGAAAGCTCGCTCGCCTCCGCCGCAGGCTTTGCCTACAACGGGTACAGCCGCTTTAAGGACTGTACCGTCACTCTCACTGGCGACATCTCCGCCTACGGCAAAACGGCTGTCTCCGCGGGCTTCACCGTGTTTGCAATTCCAAGCCGTGAAAACTCGTCCGGCGTCTGCGTCATGTGCGACGGATGTACGGTTTCGGCAAACGCGATTCTCGCAAGCGCTGCCCGTGCGGACGACGTTGGCCTCGCAAACAGCGCCGGCGGCGGCTTTGCGTACAGTCTGAGTGCTTCGGAGCTTGCATCCGAAATCCGAAACTGCCGCGTAAATCTCGGCTCCATCTCGGCGCCTGCGGCCGAAAATGCCGCGCTCTTTGCCTGCATAAACGCGGGCGGGGCGAGCCTGAATGACAACGGTGTCTCCCTCAGCTTTGACTCGAAACACATCGTCACGATCGACACCCTCAATTACGTCCGCTTCACGGCGTTTGAAAACGCAGACCGCGCCGCAGCATCCGATTGGTCAAGCGGCAACACCGTCACCCTCTCCGGTACCGCGCGCCATGTCCTCTGCCGGTTTGACTCCGGCGCGAAGCCGGATTCTCTCCCTGCCGAGAACGCGCTCTGGCTGCTCTCCGAGCAGTATTCCGTCAGCTTTGACGCAAACGGCCACGGTGAAGCGCCCGAAGTGCAGCTTGTTTTACACGGCGAAACGGCGTCGGAGCCGGAAGCGCCCACCGCGCCGGGCTATGACTTCATGGGCTGGTACACGGACGCAGACTGCAAGACCGCTTTCAGCTTTGATACGCCCGTCACGGCGAGCATGACCCTCTACGCCAAGTGGCAGACCTCCGAAAGTGCAAACTACACCGTGGAGCATTATATCGAAGCCGTGGAGCGGGATGCCGAGGGCAATGCGCAGTACACGCTTGAAAAAACGGAGGCAAAATCCGCGCCCCGCGGCTCCGTCGTCACAGCCGCTCCCTTGAGCTTTGCCGACCACCATGTCGACGCCTCTGTTGACGGGACCGTCCCCTCCGGCACGGTTTTGGCCGACGGCAGCTTGGTGCTCAAGCTCTATTACCCCTATGACACCGTCAAGTACACCTACAACCTTGCGGGCGGCACGGGCGCAGAGTCCGGCTACTACGGCATTATAGAGGTGCGCAAGGGCAGTACCGTAACTCTTGAAAAAGCGCCGACAAGGGATAACTACACCTTCAGTTCGTGGAAGCTCGGCACAAAGAGCTACGCCCCCGGCGATACCGTTGCCATTGAGCGCGCCAGCGTGTTCACCGCGGTGTGGAGCAGTCTCAGCCCGGTCGAATCCCCGTCGCCCTCTCCCTCCGCGTCACCCATCCCGTCCGTCTCTCCCACCCCCAGACCGAGCGCCACACCGCGTCCCATACAGACCGCAAGACCGAGCGCCAGCGTTGACACCGGTGACTCAAGCAATCTTGTGCTGTGGGCATCTCTCCTGGGCGTGAGCGCCGTGTGCGCTGCCGCGGCAGTGTTCGTGATAATCAAAAAACGCAAAAAATAAAATGACATGAAAAAATCGCCGTTTCCACGGCGATTTTTTCATATAGAAAACACTCAGAATACCTCAAGCCAGTTGTCGTTTGTCGGCGGTTTTTTATCTTCCTCCGGCTCTGCGTCGGGGAATATCTCCACATATTCATCCCCGTTATCGTCCGGCGCAGCAGGGGTATATTCCGGCGCCTCCTCCGCCGGCACTTCCTCCTCAACCGACGGCTCATCCCATGTCTCTTCGGTGTATTCCTCCGCCGGCTCTTCGCCGCCTTTACTTCTGCCGAGGTCGTAATAGCCGGGGTCGTTCAGCACCGTCGTGCAGCACACATTCCCGTTATGCAGATACACGAGGTCGAGATTGGCCTCGGTTACCGGGGTGCTGAAGGGGTTAATGCACTCGTTGACCATATCTATCCAGTCGTACAGATCAATGAACGCATAGCTCAGATTCTGCACATAGGCAGGTGTGTGCGGCGCGGTGTAGAAATTAATATCCTCGCTTTTGCACATCAGCGCCTGTCTGAAAAAGTAGGCGATGTTCGCGGCGGAGAGGTTGGTGGTCGTATTCTCAGCGATGATATCGCACACTTCGGCGGCGTTCGGTATGCTGCCGTCGGTCACAAACTGCTCCGCCAGCGCTTTCAGAAAATCGTGCTGCACACTTATTCTGCCTATATCTCCGTCCACATAGCTGCTCCTGTAACGGCACAGGCACATCGCCTGATATCCGTCCAGAAGCTGATATCCGCTCTGCAAATCAATATACAGGTTCTGCCCCGCGTCCTCGTAATACATATCCTGCGGCACGTCGAACCACACTCCGCCCATGGCGTCCACTATCTGCTGGAACGCGTCAAGCTCCACCACCGCGTAGCAGTCAAGGTCAAAGCCGACGAGCTTTTTAACGTGCCTTTGCAGCGCCTCTATCCCGCTGTTCCCGTGGTTTTCCGCGCCCCAGTACACACTGTTGAGCTTACGGCATGCCCAGTCGGTATTGATTATCGTGTCCCTCGGAATACTGACAAAGTTCATGGTATGTCGAACGGTGTCTATTTTGCCGACCATTATGGTGTCGGTATTGCCCGTCCCGTCGTCATTGCCGACGAGAAGTATCGTGTACAGCCCGTCCCGGCGGCTTGTGTTGAAGGGGATCCCTTTCTCGCTTTTTTTGCCTGTCTCGGCATTGTCCTCCGGCATACTCACGTCAACCTGCTCGGCCGCGGCGGCAGGTGTCGGCAGCGTCGGCGCCTGCTCCCACATCATATATACGCTGATGAGCGCCACCGCAAGTGTCATTACGCCCGTAAGCACAGCCAAAGAGAGCTTCACCAGCCTTCCTTTCCCCCACATCCTGTTTTTACCTCCGCATAAAAATATTCGTACATTCAGAGTATTGCCCTATTTTCTCCATTGTATAACAGTCTGTACAATATTACGGGTTTTCTTTTTTTACGGTGGTTCGTATAGTGCAAAACGTGAAAAGTCGAAAAAGCAAAAATTGGGCATTGACTTTATTGGTTAAAAGTGCTAAAGTAAACACATTCTTTGCGGAGGTTCGGCAAATGAGTTTTGTGTTCGCGGCATACCGATTTACGTATTACTTTTTTTATAAGGGTAATACCGGTTTGTGCTGTGCCTAAACTTTTACCGACACCTACGACGGATATCATTCGGCTGCACAAACTGCTGTTTGTGCAGCTTTTTGTTTTCTCCGTCTAGGTCCAACGGGAGTTGGACTAAGCAAAGATCAGACAAAATTTCAAGGAGAAAAAGAAATGAAAAAACTGCTCACCATCGTTCTGGCACTGTCCATGGTACTGTGCCTCGCCGCCTGCGGCTCTTCCGCCCCCGCAGCGTCCGAAGCTCCCGCTGAGGCTTCCGTTACATACAACGTCGGCATCTGCCAGCTTGTTCAGCATCCCGCGCTTGACGCCGCTACTCAGGGCTTTATCGACACTCTGACCGCAAAGCTCGGCGATCAGGTCAGCTTCAACAACCAGAACGCCTCCGGCGACACCGCCACCTGCGCTCTTATCTGCAATCAGTTCGTCTCCGACGGCGTTGACCTCATCATGGCAAATGCCACCCCCGCACTCCAGGCCGCAGTTTCCGCCACCGGCTCCATTCCCATCCTCGGCACCTCTGTCACCGAGTACGGCGTTGCCCTCGGCATTGACGGCTTCACCGGCAAGACCGGCATGAACGTCTCCGGCACCTCCGACCTCGCCCCCCTGGACGCTCAGGCACAGATGCTCATTGACCTGCTGCCCGATGCAAAGACCGTCGGTCTTGTTTTCTGCACCTCCGAGGCAAACTCCCGCTACCAGGTAGATGTTGTCGGCAAGTACCTCACTGACGCCGGCCTGACTGTTTCCGAGTACGCCTTCTCCGACTCCAACGACGTTGCAAGCGTTACCGCCGCCGCGTGCGCAGAGTGCGACGCGCTCTACATCCCCACCGACAACACCGCCGCCTCCTGCACCGAGGCTATCAATAACGTCGCTCTGCCCGCAGGCGTTCCCATTATCGCAGGCGAAGAGGGCATCTGCTCCGGCTGCGGCATCGCCACCCTCTCCATCGACTACTACGACCTCGGCTGCGCGACCGGCGAGATGGCTTACGAGCTTCTCACTCAGGGCGCCGACATTGCCTCCATGGAGATCCGCTACGCCCCCCAGTTCACCAAGAAGTACAACGCCGCAAACTGTGAGGCGCTGAACATTGCAATCCCCGAAGATTACGTTGTGATCGAGTAAATTTTAAGGAGAACAGTTTTCATGACAATCGGCGCATACTTCGCCTCATTGAGCCTTCCACGGCTTCTGAGCAATCTGCCCGGCGGCATTGCTCAGGGTCTTATCTGGGGCATTATGGCAATGGGCGTATATATCACCTATCGTCTGCTTGATGTGGCCGACCTGACGGTTGACGGCAGCTTCGCTCTCGGCGGCGCCGTGGCGGTCATGATGATCCTCGGCGGTTATCCCGCATGGCTCGCCGTGCTCGTCGCCGCTGCCGCCGGCGTGCTTGCGGGGCTGTGTACCGGACTTCTGCACGTCAAGCTCGGCATCCCCGCGATACTTGCGGGTATCCTGACCCAGTTTTCCCTGTATTCAATCAACCTGCGCGTCATGGGCATGGCGGCAAACAAGGCAGTCAGCGTGGATAAATTCTCGCTTCTGCTCTCCTCCCGCAATATTACGGGCGCCATCGTGTTTTCCGCTATTGTCGGTGCGCTGCTCGTTTCACTGTACTACTGGTTCTTCGGCACGGAACTGGGCTGCGCCCTGCGTGCCACCGGCAGCAACGCCGCCATGAGCTCGGCTCTCGGCATCAATGTCGGCTCCATAAAAATACTGGGTCTTGCTCTTTCGAACGGCGTTGTCGCCCTCTCCGGCGCGTTCATGGCTCAGTATCAGGGCTTTGCGGACGTCAACATGGGCCGCGGCGCCATCGTCATCGGCCTTGCCGCAGTCATCATCGGTGAAGTGCTCGGCAGGGCAATATTCGGCAAGCGCATGAATTTCGCCCTCACGATGCTCTCCGTCGTAGCGGGCGGCGTGGTGTACTACCTCGTTGTCGTCGTCGCGCTCTGGATGCGCCTCAACTCCAACTACCTGAAGCTTGTCACCGCAATAATCGTTGCGCTGTTCCTCGCCGTCCCCTATCTCAGAGAGCAGCAGAAATCTTCTTTCACCCGCCTCAAAGTCAAGGAGGATCGCCATGCTTGAAATACGCAGCGTTTATAAAACCTTCAATAAGGGTACGGTGAACGAGAAGCTCGCTCTGCGTGACCTCAATCTTCACCTTGCCCCCGGCGATTTTGTCACCGTCATCGGCGGCAACGGCGCCGGCAAGTCCACAATGCTCAACGCCGTCGCGGGTGTGTGGCCCGTCGACGAAGGGCGCATTATCCTTGACGGCAGGGACGTCACCGCACTCCCCGACTACAAGCGCGCGGAGTTTATCGGTCGTGTTTTTCAGGACCCCATGATGGGCACAGCGCCCAATATGTGGCTTGAGGAGAACATGGCGCTCGCCCTCAGGCGCGGTCAGAAGCGCACTTTGCGCTGGGGCATCTCCAACGAGGAGCGAGAAATGTACCGCGAAAAGCTCAGTATGCTCGGACTGGGTCTTGAGGACAGAATGACCGCGAAGGTCGGCCTGCTCTCCGGCGGTCAGCGTCAGGCGCTGACTCTGCTGATGGCAACCTTGAGAAAGCCGAAGCTTCTCCTTCTGGACGAGCATACGGCAGCACTCGACCCCGCCACCGCGGCAAAGGTGCTTGAGCTTTCCGAAAAGCTTGTACAGGAAAACAATCTCACCACCATGATGATAACCCACAACATGACCGACGCCATCCGCCACGGCAACCGTCTTATCATGATGAACGAGGGTCACATCATCCTCGACGTCAAGGGCGAGGAGAAATCGCACCTCACAAAGCAGGAGCTGATAGACGCCTTCGCGCGCGTCTCCGGCACCTCTATCGAGAGTGACGATGTCCTGCTGACCAAGGATTAACACAAAAAGCAAAAAACAGGCTTGTTTTTTCAAGCCTGTTTTTCTGTACGTACAATATTATAGTTTTACCCCCATCCTTTCGGATGGGGGCAGTGTTATTGTGTATCCCTAAAGCCGCGCTTTTGGAATCAGAATACGATGCCGACGCACGCGAGCAGAACGAGAACGACTGCCGCGACAAGCGGGAAGATAACGGTGATCCAGAGGTAGTGCTTGTAGATCTGGCCTATGGTCAGCTTGGAAGCACCGGCGGCGTTGCATACGCCGACGGAGTGCGGCAGGGTGTTCAGACCGAGAGCGGTGACGGTTGCGATACGGTGGATAGCCGCGGGTGCAAGACCGGTTGCGAGGAAGCGCTCGGTGAACTGAGAGAAGATGATGCCGATTGCGGAGGTGGAGGAGGAGGTCAGAGCAGCGCAGACGTTGACGCAGATGAATATCTGCCATGCGGGGTGCATCCAGCTGAGCTTGTCAAGGCCGCCGACGATGAGGTTGTATGCGGGGGAAGCCGCGACGACCGCGCCGAAAGCGACGGTTGCGGAGATAAGGCACGCGGTGACTGCGCCGTTGGGAACGCCGCCCGCGATGCAGCCCTTGATAACGCTCTTGAGCTGCTTCCAGAAGAGGAGGAGGTTAACTGCGATAGCGCAGATCATTGCGAGAACGACGGGCTGCTTGAGCACGTTCATGACAACGAGAAGGGTGATCGGGGGAAGGATGGACTTCCAGAGGGGGTACTCGACATTTTCCTGTCCGCCGATGGACTTGTCGGCCGCGATCGCAGCGCCGGTGGGGAGGAAGGTCTCGCCGGCCGCCTCAGACTTGCCGAGAGCGATCTTGAGGTAGAGACACGCCAGACCGAACATGACGATGGTAGCGAGGATGCCGTAGCCGGGAGCCGCCATCGGGGTGGTACCGAGGTACTTGGTCGGGGTGAGGTTCAGAACGTCGGGTGCGCCGGGCAGTGCGCCGAGAGCGTAGGTCGCGGAGCCGAGAGCCGCCATGCCGTAGAAGTGCCAGGGAATATCAAGCTCCATGAACAGGTCCTTCGCGATGCCGACCATGATGAACACGCAGACCAGAGAGGAAACTCCGCCGTAGGTCAGGATGGTGTTGATGATGGGGATGGTGAGGATAGCGATGTACTTTTCCTTACCGGGGAACTTACGGCTGAGCTTAACAAGCTTCAGCGCGATGGAGCGTGCCGCGCCGGATTCGCCCATGAACTTGGCGAAGGTCGCGCTGAGCACATAGATGAGGAACCACGACTTGATGAATCCGGAGAATCTGGTCGCATATGTATCGTTGAGAACCGTGATGGGGTTCATGCCGCTGAAAACAGCAACGATGATAGATGATACGATGGTGAGGAATATGATGTTATATCCCTTGTAGGCGAAGTAAATAAACACCGCCAGAGCAACGAGGACACCGACTAAGCTTAACCATTCCATAGTTACGCTCTCCTTTTTATTGTTTATTATCTGTCAAGCTGACGGTACTACCTTACCATTTGTTTAACAAATTGTAAATAGAAAGCTTTTAGTATAAAATTGTTGTATTTTGTCGTTTATGTCCAAATATTTTTATTTTTTGTGCAATCTTTTTGCTATTAATTTTTTTTATTGTAATAATGCCTATAAACCTAATTTTGTAAAAGCTCTCATCC
>CAMEHJ010000014.1 GCA_945917385.1 uncultured bacterium | reverse complement strand
TCCGAAAACAGGAAGTTACTGTATTTTCTGCGTATAATTGGGAATATATTACATATTTCTGTTGAAATTCGGACAAAACCCACATTTTTGAAGCACCAACCGATACGATACAAAAACAGGAGGCTCTTTTATGGCAGAACTCACCGCAAAAAAGACTGCTGAGCTTGCGCTGACAGCCGCAAAAATGCGCAGGAGCGCACTTGAAATGGTATATCGCGCGACGTCAGGGCACATCGGCGGCTCCCTTTCTCTGTGCGAAATCCTTTCCGTGCTTTATTTTAATGTAATGAATATCAAACCCGAAGAGCCGCACTGGCCCGACAGGGACAGGTTTGTCCTCAGTAAAGGCCACTGCACGCCGGCGCTCTATTCCGCCCTTGCGATGCGCGGCTATTTCCCCATGGCTGACCTCAGCCAGTTCAGAGACATCAGATATCATATGTCCGGCCACGCGGAGATGCACCATGTAAAGGGCGTTGATATGTCGACCGGCAGTCTCGGGCAGGGCATTTCGGCGGCTGTGGGCATGGCGCTCGCGGGGAAGATAGACAAGAAGGACTACCGTGTTTACGCCGTTCTCGGCGACGGCGAAATCCAGGAGGGTCAGGTGTGGGAGGCTGCGATGGCAGCGGGCCACTATAAGCTCTCCAATCTCTGCGCCGTTGTGGACAACAATAATATACAGATAGACGGCACCATAGAGGAGATCATGTCCCCCTATCCCATCGACCGAAAGTTCGAGGACTTCGGCTGGAATGCCATCGTGTGCGACGGCCACGATGTCGCCGCTCTCAGCAGCGCCTTTGAAAGCGCAAAGGCGGTCACGGACAGGCCGACCGTCATCATTGCAAAGACCGTGAAGGGCAAGGGCGTTTCCTATATGGAGAACAACAACGAGTGGCACGGCAACGACCCCAATACCGAGCAGTATCTTGCCGCCGCGGCGGAGCTGGATGCGCTGGTTGAGGCTTGCGAAAAGGAGGTCGCTTTATATGAGTAAAATTTCCACACGTTCCGCCTACGGCGAGGCACTTGCCGAAATCGGCGCGGACGAGAATATTATAGTAATGGACGCAGACCTCCGGTGCTGCACCCGCACGGAGAAGTTTGCCGCGCTCTACCCCGAACGCTCCTTCAACGTCGGCATTGCCGAGGCGAACATGGTCGGCATGGCGGCGGGGCTCGCCGCCTGCGGCAAGACCGTGTTTGTAAACTCCTTTGCAATGTTCACCGCCGGCAGGGCGTTTGAACAGATACGTAACTCCCTTGCGTATCCCCATCTGAACGTAAAGGTCATCGGCACCCACGCGGGCGTGACCGTCGGCAAGGACGGCGCAACCCACGAGTGCCTTGAGGACCTTGCGGCAATGCGCGCGATTCCGGGCATGATGGTGCTCTCCCCCTGCGACGCAAACGAGACACGCCTTCTGACGAAGGCGATCGCGAAGTACGACGGCCCGTGCTTCATGCGTCTGGGCAGGCTCGACGTGGACGAGGTCACAAACTTCATCCCCGAATATAAGTTCGAGCTTGGCAAGGCCGCCAAAATCGGAGACGGCAGGGACGTCACCATCGTCGCCACCGGCCTTATGGTTCAGGAGGCGCTCAAGGCGCTGGTTATCCTGAAGGAAAAGGGCATCGAGGCGAGGATCCTTGACATCCACACTATAAAGCCCCTCGACGAACAGGCGATAATCGAGAGCGCGAAGGTGACCGGCTGCGTCGTCACCGCAGAGGAAGCAAACATTCTCGGCGGTCTGGGCGGCGCCGTCGCGGAGACGCTTTCGGAGAACTGCCCCGTACCCGTACTCAGAGTCGGTGTCCGGGATGTGTTCGGCAGAAGCGGCGACCCGCTCGCGCTGATGGAGCACTATCACCTCACGGCGGCCGATATAGCGGAGAAAGCAGAGGCGGCCGTTGCGATGAAAAAGGCGCTTTCCAAATGAGCGCGCCGATTTACATAGGCTGTGACGATTCCGGCTTTGAGGCAAAGCAGGCGATAATCGCGTATCTCGACGGGCGCGGTATCGACTATGTGGACTGCGGCAGCGACGAGGAGCCTTCAAGGTATCCCTACTATGCCGCGAGGGTCGCCTCGGCGGTATCAACGGGAAAGGCGGAGCGCGGGATATTAATATGCGGCTCCGGCATCGGGATGAGCATTGCCGCCAACAAGTTCAAGGGCGTCCGCGCGGCGATGGTCACGGATGCGTACGCTGCCCGCCTCACGAGAAGGCATAACGACTCAAACATTCTCTGCCTCGGCGGCAGGATGAGCGGGCGCTGGCAGATACTTGAGATAGTTGATGTCTGGCTGAATACCGCCTATGACGCGGGGCACCACGAAGGCTCTCTGAAGCTGATAGCCGAGATGGAGGACGCGATGCTCGGAAACACCGTGTGGTGCCCGGACGAGCTGCCGTATGAAGAGTTTGAATGGAACCCGAACCAGTCTCTTTAAAAACAAAACGGAGGACTAAGCCCTGCGGCTTAATCCTCCGTGGATGAAGCAAATCATTCCTCGGCGTAGCGGATGGTAATTCGGTGCTGCTTTGCGTATTCAAGCCATTCTCCGGGGAGCTTGTGGTCGGTCACGATGAAGTCGAGCTGCTCCAGCCCCTCAAAGGGGATGGTCGCGCTGGCGTCGAACTTGGTGTGGTCTGCGAGCAGGTATTTCTTTTCCGACTGGCGGAGCATCTGCTTTCTGACATTGGCTTCGCTGATGTGGTTATCCGAAAGCCCGAAGTCGATGGTCACCTTCGGACAGCTTATAAATGCCTTGTCCGCGTGATAGTTTCTCAGTGCCTCAACGGTGTTGGGGTCGGCGAAGGATGAGGTACGTCTCCTGAACGCGCCGCCCACGCAGATGAGGTTCACCCCGGTTTTTTCCTTGTTGCAGAGGTTGAATATCGCCAGAGAATTTGTGACGACGGTGACGTTCATCTGCCTTGCGACGATCTCCTGCATAAGCGACAGGCAGGTCGAGCTGGAATCAATCATAAGCACGTCGTTTTCCTTGATCTCATTCAGGACGAGCTTGGAGAGATTGGCCTTGGTTCTGGGCATATAGGACTTGCGAAGCTCAAGCGGATAACCCTTGTCGTAGTTTTCAACCTGGTATGCCCCGCCGTGTGTTCTTACAAGCGTGCCGTTATTCTCCATCTCCTTGAGATCGCGGCGAATAGTCTCTTCACTGCAGTTAAAGAGCTTTCCGAGGGCGGGGACAAGCACAAAGCCCTGTTTCTGAAGCTCTCCGCGGATAATTTTCTGCCTTTCTACTTTAAGCATCTTATAACCTCTCAACAAAAAAAGTGGTTTTCTGTTGATTGATTATATATCAAGACAACAACACCAGTCAATAGCACGCTTAAATTTAACATTTTCAACAGATAAAAACATGTTTTTTTAGCAAAAAAACGCAATAGCAGTTATCAATTTATTAAAGGCTCAGTTTGGACGCTGTTGCTCTGTACCGAACTGCGGTCAACGAACAGAAAAGGAGAATATGTATGCCCGATTTTAATGAGTTTTTCCTTATGAAGCCTGAGGATGCCAAAAGGTACGCGGTCGAGGTGCTTCACCGCTTTGCACCCGATGAGGAGACCGAGTGCATTGAGATCGGTGACGGCAACATCAACTATGTGTACAAGGTGTGGTCAAAGAAGGACGGGCACTCCGTCATCATAAAGCAGGCGGACAAGCTCCTGCGCTCCTCCGGCCGGCCTCTTGATTTGTACAGGAACAAGATCGAGGCGACCATTCTCCAGCTCGAGGGCAGACTGGCGCCGGGCTATGTCCCCGAGGTGTATTATTATGACGAGGTCATGGCGGCGACCTCCATGGAGGATGTCTCCGCCTACGGAAACTTGCGCAAGGAGCTGATGGCAAACAGGGTCTATGCACATCTGGCGGAAAATATGTCGAGCTTCCTTGTCGATTCCCTGTTCCCGACGACCGACCTTGTCATGGCAAGCGACGAGAAGAAAAAGAACGTGAAGTTCTTCATAAATCCGGAGCTGTGCGACATCTCCGAGGACCTTGTCTTGTCCGAGCCGTATATGGCGGTGCCCTACCGCGAGAGGAACAAGAACATTGTCTTTCCCGGAAACGAGGAATTTGTGGAAGAGAACCTCTATAAGGACGAGGCGCTGCACTGCGAGGTCGCAAAGCTGCGCGACCGCTTTATGAACTGCGCGCAGGCGCTTGTCCACGGCGACCTCCATTCCGGATCCATCTTTGCAAACGCCGACGGGCTCAAGGTGCTTGACCCGGAGTTTGCGTTCTACGGCCCCATGGGCTATGACATAGGCAATGTTATCGGCAATCTGTACTTCTCCTGGGCGAACAAGGTCTACACCATGCCCGAAGAGAAGCAGGCCATCTCGGCACTTGAGAAAACCATTGCGGATATCTACGACCTGACGAGAGAAAAGCTCAGTGCAAAGTACGACAGCCTTGTGAGCTTTGTACTCTATAAGACGCCCTCGTTCAAGAAGGCGTATATAGACTCCGTCATGGCAGACTCCATGGGCTATGCCGGCACCGAGATAATCCGCCGCGTCGTCGGCGACTCGAAGGTCATGGAGGTCACCTCCGTGAAGGACGCCGAAAAGCGCATCCCGATGGAGCGTGCCCTTATCAAGATAGGCAAGGCGTTTATCATGCAGCGCGAAAGCATTTCCTCCGGCAGGGAGATCGTGGATATGTTCAGGGCAGTTATTGCAGAATAAACAGGGAAGGAGAAGGATTTCGTTATGGAACGAATGGATCAGGGAATGCCCTTTCTGCTCAAGTACGAGAATGTCGCATGGTATGACGGCGGCAAGGTGCGTATTCTGGACAGAAGAGTATTTCCTTCAGAGGTAAAGTTTGTCGAGTGCAGCGATTACAGAGAGGTCGCGCAGGCGATTGCCGACATGGTGACGCAGAGTGCGGGCCCCTACACCGCTGTCGGCATGGGCATGGCCTTGGCGGCGTATCAGGTGAGAGAAAAGAGCCGCGACAAGCAGAAGGAATTTCTGAATCAAGCGGCGTATGACCTTGCCCACTGCCGCCCCACTACCGCAAACCGCTACGGCAAGATAACCTACCGCTGCGCCGAGGTCGGCGCGCAGGCGCTTGACGAGGGTGCAGACCCCATTCAGGCGATTGTCGAAAATACGGTCGAGTCTCTGAACCGCCGTTACAGCACGATGCAGATTGTCGGCGACCATCTTGAACGGCTGATTCCCGAGGGCGGGGCAATCCTCACCCAGTGCTACGGCGAAACAATCATCGGCACCGTTATCCGCGCGGCAAAGAGAACCGGCAAGAACTTCCGGGTGTTCTGCGCCGAGACACGCCCCTATCTTCAGGGCGCAAGGCTTACCTCAAGCTGCTTTGCGGAGATGGGCTTTGACACCACTCTGCTCACGGACAATATGATAGCCTACGCCATGCAGAATGAGGGGATAAGCCTCTTCACCTCCGCGGCGGACTCCATCGCCCGTGACGGCCATATCGCAAATAAGGTCGGAACCTTCCAGATAGCTATTCTCGCAAAATACTTTGGGATACCCTATTACGTGACGGGCATTCCCGATGAGGATAAGCTGACAAAGGACGACATCGTAATTGAGATGAGAGACCCAAGTCAGGTTCTTAATTACCGCGGTATACAGAGTACGCTCCCGCAGGTCAAGGCCATCTACCCCTCCTTTGACGTTGTTCCTCCTCACCTTATCTCCGGCGCCGTCACCGACAAGGGCGTCTATGTCCCGTATCTGCTGAACGATTATTTCGGCAGTGACACCAAAGCTTTCTATTAAAATTTATATATAATAGAAAATTCAAAAAGTGAGGTTGCAGCTATGAAAGTTTATGTACGCGCCCCTTATCCCGAAAAAAATCTTAATGAGCTGAAAACCATGTTCGACGAGGTCGTCTACGAGCCTTGGACCGAAACCGGCGAGCGCTACTATGAGGACGAGATGCTGGAAAACCTTCTCAAGGTTCAGCCCGATGTCCTCATTACCGAGCTTGACCGTGTGACCGAAAAGGTTCTGGGCGGCTACAAGGGTCTGAAGTTCATCGGCGACTGCCGCGCAACGCCCGCAAATCTGGACGTTGCCGCCTGCACCAAGGCAGGCGTTCCTGTGCTGTGTACGCCGGGACGCAACAATCAGGCAGTTGCGGAGCTGGTGGCGGCGCTTATAATCATGCACATGCGCCACGGTCTTGAGTCTATCCAGTGGGTAAAGGACGGCAAATGGGTCGAGGGTACCACTCCCTACTTCCTCTGGATGGGCAACGAGCTACAGGGCAAGAGGGTCGGTCTGGTGGGCTTCGGCGCCGTCAGTCAGGCTCTTGCAAAGATTCTGGACGGCTTTGAATGTGACGTCTGCTACTACGACTATAAGGGTCGTGCCTACGGCCACTACACTCCGCTGTCTCTGGAAGAGCTGTTTGCCACCTGCGATGTAGTCTCTCTGCACCTGCCGGTCAGCGACTCCACCCGCGGCATCGTCACCGAAAAGCTGCTGCGCTCGATGAAAAAGACCGCGCTCTTTGTCAACGCCGGCCGCTCCGCGCTTGTGGATACCGAGGCGCTTATCAATATCCTCAATGAGAAGGCAATAGCCGGCGCCGTTATCGACGTATTGGATAACGAGCCGCCCACGGCAAAGGACCTTGAGATACTGGACTGCCCCAACACCATCGTCACGCCCCATATCTGCGGCGCGTCCTACGAGGTCACAAACCATCAGGCGGACATCCTCAATGCGAGACTCAAGCAGTTCGTCGCCGGCGAGAATCTTGAGCGCATTGTTTACAACAAGGATGTTCTCAACAAGTAAAATATGAGATATTATCTTACGGTAGATATCGGCACGGGCAGTACCCGCGCCGCACTGGTCGGCTCCGACGGCCGTGTCGTCGCCATGCGGAGCATCGCCAATACCTGCCGCCGTGACGAGGCGTATTCCGACAGCCAGTATTTCCTCCCCGCCGAGCGGGAGGAGAAGCTGCTGGCGGCGATTGACGAGCTTCAGGCGGAAAAACCCGACATCAGTGTTTCTGCGGTGACCTCCGCCGGAACGCGGCAGACCCTCATCCTCCTCAACAGAGAGGGAAAGGCCTTTTACGCCCTGCCGAACATTGATAACCGCGGCAGAGATTTCATGGACGAGATCACCGACCGCGAGTATATCTACGAGCATTCCGGCAAATGGGTGACGGAGGATTTCTGCGCAGCGAAGCTCTACGGCCTCAGAAAGCTCAGACCGGAGCTTTATGACGAGATAGGCACCGTCGTCAGCGAGAGCGAGTGGGTTGGCCACATCTTTACCGGCAAGGCGGTGTTTGAACCGTCTCAGGCCTGCGAGACCCAGCTTTACGACCTTGAAACCAAGTCATGGTCTGCGAGAATTTGCGAGCTCTACGGCGTTGATATGTCGCTTCTGCCCCCGCTCGCAGCGTCGGGGACGAGCCTTGGAAAGCTTCTGCCGGAGATGGTACGGCGCTTTCCGATGCTCAAGGACGCGCAGTTCATTGTCGGCGGCGCGGACACGCAGGCGGCGCTGAACCAGACGGGCATTCAAAAGGGCGATATCGCAATCATATCCGGTACGACCTCTCCCGTCGTGACGCTCACCGAGGATAAATTTTATGACCCGAAGCAGAGAGTATGGACGGACGCAAATCTCAGGGCGGACGGTTTTGTAATCGAGATGAATCCCGGTGTCACGGGGCTTAACTATCAGCGCATAAAGGACGCGCTCTGCCCGGACATGAGCTATCAGCAGCTTGAGCGGGAGTTTGCGAAGAAGAAGGACTTTTACTGTACCGCGTCCTTCTCGTCGCTCCTGTTTTACGAGCGGAGGTCGCTGAGAAACGGAGGCTTCTTCATGCGCTCGCCCCTGCGCCCCGAAGTTGACAGGGTGGACATGGTCTGGGCGGTGCTGGCGGATGTCGCCTGCGCCATCTACGAGCAGCTTTTCAGACTGAAAGAGCTTACCGGCGCTGACAGACCCTATATCCTCTGCGCCGGCGGCGGCTTTCGAAGCGAGACTCTGTGCCGTATGCTTGCAAGTCTCTCCGGACTTGAGCTTCGGTTGAAGCCGGGCTTTGAGGAGGCCACCGTAAACGGCCTTGTTTCGATATGCAACTCGGCCCTCGGAGAAGAGGTGGACGGCGCCTCAAAGGACTATATCGTATTCACCCCCGAAGAAAATACCCTTATTCACAACTACCACGCGGCATGGAGCCGCAGCAGATTAAACGCCAACCAATAAATTTTAAAAATATATGGAGGATAAAAAATCATGGCTTTATTGATGCAGGAAGAACGCGAACAGATCGTAGAAATCGGCAAACTTATGAGTTCCACGGGACTCTGCCCCGGCACCAGCGGCAACCAGAGTATTTATAACCCCGACCTCGGCTACATGGTCATCAAGCCCTCCGGAATCGGCTATTTTGAGACGACTCCCGAAGACGTTGTTGTCATGGACCTCAACGGCAATGTCGTTGACGGCAAGCGCAAGCCCTCCAGTGAGTGGGATATGCACAGCGAGTTCTACCGCAAAAAGCCCAACTGCCGCGCACTTGTCCACACCCATTCCACCTACTGCACCACCTTCGCCGTCCTCAGAAAGCCCATCGAGGCTGTCCACTATGTTCTGGCGGACGCAAACGCGTATGAGATCCCCTGCGCACCCTACCACACCTTCGGCACCGCTGAGCTTGCCGAGGATGCCGTGAAGTACTGCGGCAGCGGCGACGCCGTCCTGCTTGCAAACCACGGCATCATCGTCTGCGGCAAGACCCTCAAGGGCGCTTTCGGCCTTGCAAAGAACCTTGAGTACATCGCAGAGCTCCAGTACCGTGCACTGTGCATCGGCAATCCCGTCGTCCTCGGAAAGCCGGAGATGGACGAGGTCTTTGAGGGCTTCAAGCACTACGGTCAGCCCGACGCCAAAAAGACCGGCTATTGATTTATCCGGCGGCATAAGGCATAATAAGGAGTAAGATATGAATTCTTTTGACTTTTACAGCCCTACCTATTTCGTGTTCGGCCGTGACCGCGAGAACGATACCGGCAAGTACGTCTCCCGGTTCGGCGGCAAGCGCGTGATGATTGTCTACGGCGGCCAGTCGGCAAAGAAGTCCGGTCTGCTTGACAGAGTGAAGAAGTCCGTCGAGGATGCCGGGCTCAGCACCGTAGAGCTTGGCGGCGTGAAGTCCAACCCCAAGTCCGGCCTTGTCTATGAGGGCATCGAGCTTGCGAGAAAAGAGGGCGTTGACTTTCTCGTCGCGGTCGGCGGCGGCAGCGTTATCGACACCGCAAAGGCCATCGCGATGGGTGTTCCCTACGAGGGCGACTTCTGGGATTTCTTCTCCGGCAAGACCCCCGCGACCGCTCTTCCCGTCGGCGTCGTACTCACTCTCGCCGCTTCCGGCAGTGAAGGCTCTCCCAACGCCATCATCACCCACGAGGAGACTCTCGATAAGACCGCCGCCGAGGCCGACTGCATCAGACCCAAGTTCGCCGTTATGAACCCCGCTCTGACCGAGAGCCTGCCTCCCTACCAGACCGCCTGCGGCGTCACCGATATTATCTCCCACGCCTTTGAGAGATACTTTACCAATACCCCCGGCGTCGAGACCACCGACCGCCTGCTTGAGGGCGTTGTCCTCGCGATGATGCACGAGGGCAGAACCGCCATGGCGGACCCCCATAACTTCGACGCCCGCGCGAATATCATGTGGGGCGGCATGGTCTGCCACAACGACATCATGGGCATCGGCCGCAAGCAGGACTGGAACAGCCACCATCTTGAGCACGTTCTGTCCGCCGTCTACAACTGCGCACACGGCGCGGGGCTTGCCGTAATCATGCCCGCGTGGATGAGCTATTGCATCGAGCATCACCCCGACGCAAACCGCTTTGCGATGATGGCAACGCGCATTTTCGGCTGCCAGATGGACTATGACAATCCCAGACGCACCGCGCGCGAGGGCGTTGAGGCGTTCAAGTCCTTCCTGCGCTCCATTGATATGCCCCTCACCCTCGCCGAGCTCGGCATTGACGCTGCCGATATCGAAAAGCTTGTCGAGATGAACGGCGTCAAGGACGGCGAGGTCACCGGCGGCTATGTCGGCCTGACCAGAGACGCCATCCGCGAGATCTACGAGATGGCGGCAGGAATCCGCTGAGCGATTTATATTTTCAATATCAAAAATAAAATAATATTTTTATTTATGAAAGGAAATTAAAATGGAAAACAAAAAGCTTGGTTTCTCCACCCGTCAGATTCATGTAGGCAAGTACAAGAATGCGGCCGGCGCACTGTGTGACCCCATCTACCAGACCTCCACCTTTGAGTTCGACTCCGTTGAGCAGGGCGGCGCACGCTTTGCCGGCGCCGAGGGCGGCTACATCTATACCCGTCTCGCTAACCCCAGCACGAACTCCGTTGAGGAGAAGATCGCATCCCTCGAAAACGGCGAAGCCGCAATGGCAACCGGTTCCGGAATGGGCGCAATCACCGCTGCCATTTACTGCAATGTCGTCGCGGGCGATGAGATCGTCGCGGATGAGACTCTCTATGGCTGCACCTTTGCGTTCCTCTCCAAAGAGATCACCCAGCTCGGCGTTAAGACCACCTTCGTTGATATGAACGACCTCGACGCACTCAAGGCTGCTCTCACCGAAAAGACCAAGATCGTCTACTTCGAGACCCCCTGCAACCCCACCCTCAAGGTCATCGACATCAAGGCCACTGCAGATGCCGCTCACGAGTTCAACAAGGACATCAAGGTCATCGTTGACAACACCTTCCCCTCTCCCTACCTCCAGAGACCGCTTGATCTCGGCGCGGACATCGTTGTGCACAGCGCGACCAAGTACATCAACGGTCACGGCGACGTGATTGCCGGCTTTGTCGTCGGCAAGAAGGAGTTCATTGACAATCTCCGCGTTGTCGGCGTCGGTCACATGACCGGCTCCGTCATGAGCCCGTTCAACGCCTTCCTCATCTCCCGCGGTCTCAAGACGCTCAGCATCCGCATGGACCGCCACTGCGAGAACGCGATGAAGCTCGCAAAGTACCTTGAGTCTCATCCCGCCGTCGCAAAGGTCTACTACCCCGGCCTCGAGAGCTTTGAGGGTCACGAGATCGCAAAGAAGCAGATGAGCAAGTTCGGCGGCATGATGTCCATTGAACTGAAAGCCGACAGAGACCTCACCGCAAAGACCATCAACAAGCTCAAGCTCTGCACCATCGCCGTCTCCCTTGGTGACGCGGAAACTCTTGTCGAGCATGCCGCATCCATGACCCACTCCACCTACTCCGCCGAAGAGCTTGCCGCGGCAGGCATCCCTGAGGGCCTTGTCAGAATCAGCGTCGGCCTTGAGGACGTCGAGGACATCATCGCAGATTTTGAGCAGGCATTCGCAGACCTCAAGTAAGTATCGAATTCACCGCGCCCGCATATGCTGCGGGCGCGGCAAAATCTCCGATTTCGCCTGCAAAGTCATCTTGACTTTGCAGGCGACTTGAACTATCATTATGAAAAGAAAGCCGCCGCAGCCTCGTGCCTCCCTGCGCAGAGGCCTTGCAATAACGGCGAAAATCCCCCGTTTCGCCGGGGGAAAAATTTCTTTTTAGTTTGTAATGGAGGAAT
>CAMEHJ010000013.1 GCA_945917385.1 uncultured bacterium | reverse complement strand
GCACAAGACCAAGCCCACCCAGCACTCCGTCAAGGAGCTTCAGGGCATGGGCATCGCACCCGACATCATAATCCTGCGCTGTGACGAGCATCTTGAGCCGTCCATCTTCCGCAAGATAGCCATGTTCTGCAACGTCAAGGACGACTGCGTCATCGAAAATGTCACGCTGCCCACGCTGTACGAAGCGCCCGTCATGCTTGAGCAGAGCGGTTTTTCCTCCATCGTCTGCCGCGAGCTGAATATAAACGCCCCCGACATCGACCTTCGGGAGTGGGAGAGGATGCTCGAGAGAATCGAAAACCGCCGTAAGAGCGTGAAGATAGCGCTGGTCGGCAAATATGTGCAGCTCCACGACGCATATCTCTCCGTTGCGGAGGCGCTTCGCCATGCGGGATACGAAAAAGGCTGCTTTGTTGATATAGAATGGCTTGACTCCGAGGGAGTAACGTGCGAAAATGTAAAGGAAAAGCTCGCGGGCTGTGACGGGGTCATCGTCCCCGGCGGCTTCGGCAGCAGAGGAATAGAGGGCATGATTGCCGCCGCGGACTACTGCCGCGAAAACAACGTGCCGTATCTCGGCATCTGCCTCGGTATGCAGGTCGCCGTCATCGCCTTCGCGCGCAGCGTGTGCGGCATGGCGGACGCAAACTCCGGCGAATTTGACGAGTACAGCACTCACAAGGTCATCGACTTTCTGCCCGACCAGACAAGCACCACCGACAAGGGCGGCACGCTCCGTCTCGGCGCGTACCCCTGCCGTATTGCCGAGGGCACCAAAATGCGCGAGTGCTACGGAACGAACGAAATTTCCGAGCGCCACCGCCACCGCTACGAGTTCAATAACGAATACCGCGCCGAGCTTATATCGCACGGTCTTGTCGTCAGCGGCACCTCGCCCGACGGCAGCATCGTCGAAACGGTTGAGGCCGGCGGGAACAGATTCTATGTCGGCGTGCAGTTCCACCCCGAGTTCAAGAGCCGCCCGAACAAGGCGCACCCGCTCTTCCTCGGTCTTGTGGGCGCGGCGGCGGACAAAAAATAAGGAGAGAAAAATTTATGTGTGGTATAGTCGGTTACACCGGCGCAAACAGCGCCTCCCCCATACTCCTTTCCGGACTGAGGCGGCTTGAATACCGCGGCTATGACTCCGCGGGCGTTGCGGTCAACACTCCGGACGGTCTTAAAATGGTCAAGGCCAGCGGACATCTGGACAACCTCATCTCCCTGATACGCGAGGACGAACTGAACGGCACCGCCGGCATCGGCCACACCCGCTGGGCAACGCACGGCGCGCCCACGGACAATAACGCCCACCCGCATATGTCAAACGACGGGCGTTTCGCCATCGTCCATAACGGCATTATCGAAAACTACGCCGCTCTGCGCGAGGAGCTTGTAGGCTGCGGCTTCAAGTTCACCAGCGAGACGGATACCGAGGTCATTGTCCACCTGCTTGAGCACTATTACAAGGGCGACGCGAAGCGTGCCGTGCTCAAAACCGCCGCCCGGCTTGAGGGCAGCTATGCGCTCGGCGTCGTGTGCTCGGACTTCCCGGACAGGCTCTTTGCCGCGAAGCTCGCATCTCCCCTCATCCTCGGCGTCGGCGCGGGGGAGAGCTTCTTTGCCTCCGACGTGACGGCGCTCGTCAGCCATACAAAGAACGTCATATATATGGAGGACGGCGAGTTTGCCGAGCTCAGCCCCGACAGCATCGAGGTCTTTGACTGCACGGGACGCACCGTGCAAAAGAGCATTTCCCGCGTCATCTGGGACGTGGAGGCAGCCGAAAAGGGCGGCTACGAGCACTTTATGCTCAAGGAGATCATGGAGCAGCCGCGCGCGCTCAAGGCTACCGTCGAGCCGAGGGTCAAAAACGGCAGGGTCGTGCTTGATGAGTTTGAGCAGTTTGGAGAAAAGCTCAAGGATATCAAAAAAATCGTGATCACCGCCTGCGGCTCGGCATACCATGCGGGCTGCGTGGGCAGATATGTTATTGAGGAGCTTTGCCGCATCCCGGTGCAGACCGAGCTTGCAAGCGAGCTTCGTTACAGAAACCCGATCATCGACGACAGCACCCTGCTCATCGTCATCTCCCAGTCGGGCGAGACGGCGGACACCATTGCAGCCCTCAAGGAGTGCAAGGCGAGAGGCGCGGTAACGCTCGCTATCGTGAACGTCGTCGGCAGCACGATTGCAAAGCTCGCCGATTACGTCCTCTACACCTGGGCAGGCCCCGAAATCGCCGTCGCCACGACCAAGGGCTACACCACCCAGATCGCCCTGCTCGATTTGTTTGCCGTCTGGGCAGCGGACAGGCTGGGCAAAATAAGCGAGGAACGGTACTCAGAGCTGGTTGAAGGCATTTCCAACCTGCCCGAGCGCGTTCAGCGCGCCGTTGACCTCAATACCCACATCCCCTACCTCGTTCAGCGGTACAGGGGTCAAAGCTCCATGTTCTTCATCGGACGCAATCTCGACTACGCCATGTGCCTTGAGGGTTCGCTCAAGCTCAAGGAGATCTCCTACCTCCACTCCGAGGCATACGCCGCCGGCGAGCTCAAGCACGGCACCATCGCCCTTATCGAGCAGGGGCGGCTTGTCGTCGCGCTCGCGTGTCAGGAGGCGCTGTTCGACAAGATGATGTCGAACGTCAAGGAGGTCAAGGCCAGAGGCGCGAGAGTTCTCGCCGCCGCCATCGAGGGCAACCGCCGCATCTTCACCGAGGCGGACGACGTTATCTTCGTGCCGGAGACGGACGCGCTGCTTCTGCCCGTGCCGGAGATCGTTCCGCTGCAGCTTTTTGCCTACTATGTGGCAAAAGAGAACGGCTGCGATATAGATAAGCCTAAAAACCTTGCAAAATCCGTCACCGTAGAGTAAAATAAGGTGTTGCTATTTTGCAGTAGATATAATCCGCCTTTGCGGATAAATTCAAGGAGGATTTTAAGATGCTTACAGCGGTTGTAGGTGTTAACTGGGGCGACGAGGGTAAAGGCAGAATGGTCGATCTGCTCTCCTCCCGCTATGATGTGGTCATCCGTTATCAGGGCGGCAACAACGCGGGACATACCGTTATCAACGAGCGCGGCAAATTCATTCTCAATCTGCTCCCCTCCGGTATTCTCAGGGCCGAGACGGTGAACGTCATGGGTCCCGGAATGGTCGTCGATATCGAGCACCTGACCCACGAGGCTGACACCCTGCGCGAAAAGGGTATTTCCATCACCCCCGCGAACCTCATCATCAGCGACAGAGCGGAGATCTGTATGCCCTACCACAAGCTGCTCGACATTATTGAGGAGCAGCGCCTTGCCGACAAGAAGTTCGGCTCCACCATGCGCGGCATTGCCCCCTCTTACGCCGACCGGTACATGAAGAAGGCCTTCCGCATGGGCGATCTGCTGGATGAGAAGTCCCTGCGCCAGAAGGTAGAGGACGTCTGCGTGTGGAAAAACCTCACCGTCGAGGGCGGCTACAAGCATGAGCCGGTTTCTGCCGACGAGATGTACGCATGGCTCAGAAAGTTCGGTGATCCGCTCAAGCCCTATATAAAGAACACCACCGAGTATCTCACCAAGGCAGCCGACAGCGGCAAGAACATCATGTTCGAGGCTCAGCTCGGCGCACTCAGGGATATTGACTTCGGCATCATCCCCTACACCTCATCCTCCTATACCATCGCGGCCTACGCGCCCATCGGCGCCGGCATCCCCGCAAAGCGGCTTGACAATATCGTCGGCATCACCAAGGCGTATTCAAGCTGCGTCGGTGAAGGCCCCTTCACCTGCGAGCTTTTCGGGCCTGAGGGTGACGCGCTTCGCGAGGCGGGCGGCGAGTACGGCGCCGCTACCGGCAGACCCCGCCGCGTCGGCGGCTTCGACGTTGTGGCGTCGCGCTACGGCGTTCAGGTTCAGGGCGCGACCGAGCTTGCACTCACAAAGCTTGACGTTCTCTCCTACCTCGACAAAATCCCCGTCTGCGTTGCCTATGAGCATGAGGGAGAGCGGCTTGACGTGTTCCCCTCCGGCGATGCGCTCAGAGAGGCAAAGCCCATCTATGAGTATGTCCCCGGCTGGAAGTGCGATATCTCCTCCTGCCGCAGCTTTGAGGAGCTGCCCGAGGCGGCGCAGAGCTACGTCAAGTACATCGAGCAGGCCGTCGGATGCAGAATAAAGTATGTCTCCGTCGGTGCAAGCCGCGACGAATACTTCGAGATGTAATCAACAATAATACAGAATGACCCCCGGTTTTCCGCAAAAGGAAGCGAGGGGTCGGCAATCTGGGATCAAGGACGCTCCCGCTTCGGGGAAAAGCGCGGCTTTGATTCACGCCGACCCCCGAACCGGGGGTGGTTTAATAATTACATACCGTCGGGGCTGTCCTTGATTTTTTGCTCCGGACGGTAAAAGCTGAACCAAGGAGGAATAAACATGAGAAACTATCAGGAAGAGTTTGACAGGCGCGTCGCGTTTATCAGAGACACCGTTGCAAGCGCACACGCAAGCGGCATAATATATGGCAACAGCGGCGGCAAGGACTGTACGCTTGTCGGCATACTGTGCAAAGCGGCCTGTGACAATACGGTCGGCATCATCATGCCCTGCTCCTCCAGCCGCAACTACGGCCGCGACAAGGACGACGCGCTTGTCGTCGCGGAAAAGTACGGCATCGAGACGCGCATCGTTGACCTCACCCCGCTGAAGAACTGCGCGGTGGAGACGATAAGCGCGGCGGCGGAGATATCCCCGATGGCGGGCGCGAACATCAATCCCCGTCTCAGAATGATAACGCTCTACACCGTCGGGCAGAGCGAGAACCGCCTCGTCGCCGGTACCGGCAACCGAAGTGAGGCCACAATGGGCTACTTCACCAAGTGGGGTGACGGCGCCTATGACTTTAACCCCATCGCGGACTTGACCGTCAAAGAGATATTCGAGTTTCTTGAATTTCTGGGCGCGCCGCGCTGCATCATAGACAAGGCGCCTTCCGCCGCGCTCTTCGAGGGGCAGACGGACGAGCAGGAGATGGGCATCACCTATGCCTCCATCGACAGCTACCTGCTCAATGGCAAGGCGCACAGCGAAGCGGACACTGAGCTTATAGAGCGCCGCTATAACGCCACCGCCCACAAGCGCCGTATGCCGCTGACCTACCTCGACTACAAGGGATAAACCGAATAAGAAAAGAAAAAGGAAGCCGATTTTTCAGCTTCCTTTTTCTTCGTTTTCCGCCGGTTCCGTGGCGGCTTCTTCTCTTTCTTTTTTCTTGGGTTTTTTGATTACAAGCCCCGCGCAGAACCCGGCTATGACCCCAAAGCTCATAGCCACGGTCTTGTCGGCTAAACCGAGATACCCGACGAGCCAGCCCGTGAACACGCCTGCGATAAGCCCCTCAAACAGGAAGTTGTCGCGTGTGTCCTTGGGCGGCGGTGTGGTGTCGCTGGTCATCTCGCGCATGACGGCCTCATTGCGCTTTTTCTTCGTCCACGAGTACAAAAGGCCGCTGAGAATCAGGATGACCCACAAAAGGGCGGTTTCGTATTTACCCATAGTGCCGCCTCAAGCAAGGATGATGTCGCAGATGCGGTCAACGGTATCATGCTCCATCCCCTCAAAGAGCGGCAGCGTCAGAACGCAGTCCCCTATGTGCTTTGCCACCGGCGTGAGCGCGGGGTCGAAGCCGGGCTTGCCGCGGTAACATTCAAAGTCGTTGGTGATGGGGTAGAAATACTTGCGCGGAACTATTCCCTCGGCGCAGAGGCGGTCAAACACCTCGTCGCGGCTGTATTTATACCCGTCGAACACCACGGGGTAGTAGATGTAGTTATGCGAAACGCCCTCCTGCTTTGCGCGAAGCGTGATGCCCTTGACGCCTCCGAGCCTTGCGTCGTAATGCTCGCTCAGCTCGCGGCGGTTTTCTATCCAGTCGGACAGGTGGCGCAGATTGCAAAGCCCCATCGCGGCACAAAACTCGTTCATCTTCGCGTTGCCGCCGACGGCGGGCACGGACTCCGGACCGTGGATGCCGAAATTCTTTATATCGCGTATCCTTCTTTCAAGGCTCTCGTCCTTAAAGCAGAGCGCGCCGCCCTCAATGGTGTGAAACACCTTCGTCGCCTGGAACGAGAACATGGACGCGTCCCCAAAGCAGGCGGCGCTGACGCCGTTTTTCTTCACGCCGAAGGCGTGTGCGGCGTCGTAGATGACCTTGAGATTGTGCTTTTTGGCAATGGCGTCAATTTTGTCCGTGTCGCAGAGACTGCCGTAGACGTGGACAGGCATGATGGCGACGGTTTTGTCCGTGATAAGCGCCTCAATTTTGTCCGCGTCGATGGTGTAGTCGCGGCCGCTAATATCGCAGAACACGGGGGTACAGCCGCAGCGGACGATGGCGTGGGTGGTGGAGGCGAAGGTAAAGGGCGAGGTGATAATCTCGCCGTGCAGCCCCATCGCCTGAATTATCGTCTCAAGGGCGAGATGGCCGTTTGCGATAAGCGAGATGTTGGAAACGCCGAGATATTCGCGCAGCTCCCGTTCAAGCTGCTGGTGCTTGTCCGCCATACCGGTGAGCCAGCGGCTGTCCCAGATGCTGCGTATCTCCGCGCAGTATTCCTCGAAATCCGGCAGGGACGAGCGGGTTACATTTATTACAGACATGAAATCAACTCCTTTTGCAGTCCTCTCTGAGCGCCTTGACCGCCGACCACACGACGACGAACATCAGCACCGCGAGCGGAAGACCGATAAGCAGTGCGAGCATCTGAACGGCGCTGAAGCCGCCGACCATGAGCAGAACAAAGGTGATGGCGCAGATGACCGCCGCCCAGAACACGCGGCACCAGCGCGGCGCCTGCGCGTCGGCAGATTCGCGCACGACCGTGGACTCCGCCGCGACGTATGCGCTTGAGTCCACCGTGGTCGCCATGAATACGAAGCACAAAACCGCCACGATCGCCATCATCAGCTTCGGCGCGGGCATTGCCCCGATGATAGCGAGCACCGCCGCGGGCTGTCCGCCGGAGGCGAGTGCGCCCGCAACGTCGGCAGCGCCGGTCATCTGGAGCTTTATCGCGTAGTTGCCGAGCGTCATCATTGCGACCCAGCAGCCCAGTGAGCACCAGATCATCTGCCCTATCGCGATCTCGCGCAGGGTGCGGCCCTTGGAAATCCTCGCGTTGAATACGCCCATCAGCGGCATATACACGATGAGCCATGCCCAGTACCACACCGTCCAGCTCTGCACGAACTTGCCGTCGCCGTAGGGGTCGGTGTAGGTGAGCATATGTATGAAGTTCTGGATGTACATACCGAAGGCGTTGACCTCCGCCGAGAAGCAGTAGAACACGCCGGCGAGCACGCCCACAAACAGCATGAAGCCGAAAGCGAGGTAGACGTTTATATTGCTGAGATTCTTGATGCCGCGGTCAAGACCGAGGTAGATGCTCGTGCCGAACATCGCTATCCAGACGATGAGAATGATGGCCTGAAGCTGCGGCACAAACTCGTCCGGGATGCCGAAGAGGTTTTGAAGCAGCAGCGTCAGCAGCGGCATACCCAGACCCATGGACGTGACCGGTGCGGCGACCGCGCCGAAGGTGCCGAACACGTCGATTATCACGCCGGGCAGGCGCGTCTCGCGGCCCTTGAGCACGGGCGCGCAGGCGGCGGACATGGTTATCTGCGTCTTGCCGCGGTTATAGAGCATATACCCGATGGCGACGGACGCGGGCACATACAGCGTCCATGCGTTGAAGCCCCAGTGGTAGTGGGTGTACATCGCGGCGTACTCGTAGGCCTCGATGGAAAACGGCTCGGCGTGGAAGGGGGGCGCGGCGGAGTAGATGGTGGTCTCGACGAAGCCGAACACGATAAGTCCCGCGCTGCACGAGGTGGTGAACATCATGGCAATCCACGAGAACTTGCTGTATGCAGGCTTTGCGTCCTCACCGCCGAGCTTTACCTTCCCGTAGGGGCCGAACGCCACCCACAGCGAAAATACGAAGGCGCAGATATTCGACGCGATAAACAGCCAGTCGAACCTGTCCGCGATGAGCGCGTAGGAACGGTCAACCGTCGATTGCACCTGCTGCAGACTGACCGACACGAGCACGAGGACGACCGCGATGATAATAACGATGGGGAAAAAGCGTTTTTTGTCAATTCTTGTTTTCATTGTTTATTTCCCTGAGCGCTTTATCTGCCCTCAAGCCCTTCCTGATATACGTTTCTGAGATAGTCAAAGTCCGTGTAGCGGATGAGGATGTCCTCGCCGTCGGTGTTTTTGATGCTGACGGTGTCGTTGACCCTGCGGATGATGTCAAAGGTCTCGTCAATGGTGTCGGTGTCGAAGAGAATGTCGCCGAGCGGCATATACTTATGTACCTCGTCCCCGACGCGGGCAAGGGAATCGACATAGATGCCGGGGATGGCGGCGATTTCGTCAAGCCCCTCGATGGAGGCGATGGTGCCGCCCTTGTTTGTCCAGAGCATATAGCTGCTGGCGCAGCGGCGGTAGGCGTGCTCCTGAGGTTTGGGCAGCTCCGCGGGGGTGTTGATTTTGCCGAGGGCGTAGTCAACGAGCCACGCCGTCGTGTCAAAGCCGAGCAGACCCTTGAACGGGATGTACATCATGTCTCCGTCAAGCCGGTAGCCCATCTCGATTATGTAGAACTTCCCGTCCTCGTCGAGCATGACCTGCATCCACGCGATACCCTCGCGGCAGCCCACGGCATTGAGGACCTTTTCCATGTAGGGGTTTATCTGCTCAATATAGCTCTCGACGTGGTTTGAAATGGTACTCGTGATAGAGTAGCAGTTTTTCGGCTCGCCGGGCTGGGCGTACATCGCGCAAAGCCCCATCAGGCTGACCTTGCCCTGCGCCAGCGCGTAGAAGCTGTACCACTCCTCGCCCTTGAGCATACGCTCGACCACGATCTTGTCGCTCTTGGACATGGAGCGGGCGAGCTTGTAAGCCTCTCTCAGCTCGTCCTTGTTATTGCAGTAGCTTATGCCGCGGTTGCAGCTCAAATCCACGGGCTTTACGACGACGGGGAACACGACCTTGTCAAGCTCCTCATCCGTCAGCGCCTCACTCACATAATAGTCGGTGGGCAGCGGTGCGCCGAGCTTTCTGCACAGCTCCTTGAAGTCCACCTTGTCGCGGCTGTAATGCCACGCCTCCGGCGTGCAGTAGCACGGCTTGCCGAGCCGGCGGCACAGCTCCATGCACATCTCAAGGTTAAATTCGCTGATGCCGCAGATGACGCCGGTGACGCCCTCCTCGCGGCACTTAGCTTCAAGTGCGTCCACGTCGCCGGTGTTTATCATCCAGTATTCGTCGCTTACCTGTTTGCCGGGAGACTGCTCCGGTGGGAGGTAGTCCGTAACGATGGTGTACACGCCGCGGCTTTTCGCGTAGGCGAGCATATCAAGAGTACCGTAGCTCGT
Source organism: uncultured bacterium (assembly GCA_945917385.1). The sequence continues at coordinate 2,337 of CAMEHJ010000013.1, read as the reverse complement.
GCCGAGCATGAGAAGCTTTTCCATAATATTTCTCCTGTTTTTTATTCTGTAACTATCTTAAACCAGCTCATATCCGCCATGCGCACATTCAGCGTCTCCCTGTCGGGGAAGCGCACGACCAGCGTGCCGACGGCCTTGTTCGCGCCGGAAAAACGCTCCACCTCGTCGCCGGGACTGACCCAGAGGTCGCGCTCAACGATGAAGTTTTCGCACTCGGGGTCTATCCACAGCTCCTTAAAACGCCCGTTTTCGTCGCTGTGCAGAATGATCTCCGCCCACAGCCCGTCATACGGCTTGTCGCAAACGCAGTCCGGCTCAAGCCCGACCGACGCCATGACGATGCCGCGAATGAGATTCACGCCCGTCGCCATGTGCAGAACCTCGCTCAGCCGGTTGCCGCCGCCGCGCGGACTCATCTCCATGATGTAGGTCTTGCCGTCGGTGCAGAGGCGGCTTTCGATGTTGTAGAGCGCGGTTTTCAGCCCCAGCAGGTCGATAAGCCGCTGAAGCTCACCCTTCAGCTCGTCCTGCGCCCACTGCGGCATGGACGAGGGCCAGCAGTACGCCGCGGGGGTGTAGGGGTTTTCGGCGCGCTCGTCAAAAAGCTGGTCGTCAAACGAGGTAAAGACAAGCTTTCCATCGATTGAAAAGCTGTCGGAGTCCGAGGACGCGCCCTGCTTTTCCAGAAACTGCTCGACAATAAACCTGCCGCCGTGGGAAAAACTCAGCGCGTGCTCGGCAGCGCTTTGAAGTTCGTCGAGCGAGTCGATGCGCCTGACGCCCTTGCTGCCGGCGGAGTCAACGGGCTTTACGATTGCGGGATAGGTAAAGCGCCCAGAGTCCGCGAGCGCCTCGTCCACGCTCTTGTAGCTGCCAGACCAGGGGGCGTTGAAGCCGTTGTCGGACAGAAATGCGCGAAAGCGCCCCTTGTCCTGCAATATGGACACGCTCTCGTAGGAGCCTGCAAAGGGCAAATTCAGCTTCTCCGCAACAAAAGCGGCGGTGACGACCCCGGGGTCGCAGGCGAAGGAGCTTATACCGTCGATTTGAAGCTCTCTTGCAAGCTCAAGCACGGCGTCCTTGTCGATGATGCTCACGTTGTGGTATTCGTCGGAGTATTTGTGCGCGGCGTTATCCGGCAGATAGTCGCAGGTGATGACGTGGATGCCGAGCCTGTGCGCCTCCTCAATGACCGGCAGCAGATAGTGAGAGCCGCCGAGCAGGAGCAGTTTTTTCTTCATGTGTATTCCTCCCTTGAGGGAAATTTCGTCAGGCGGCCTTGCCCCTGCCGAGAAATCTTTTAACAATGCCGAGCAGGAAGGTGAAGCTGTCAAGCTTCAAAACGGCGGAGCCCGCAACATACACCGCAGCGCCCGTGAGCACCTGGATTATCAGCGTCGGAAGGTCGGAAAGTCCGAGCCGCGGCACAAAGCTGACCACCGCCGCCATAACGCAGGAGAGCAGTATCGCGGGCAGCATATCCCTGAGCTGACGTGAGTACGGGTAATCGAGCAGGCGCTTGTTGGGCCATGCGTTGATGACCTGTGAGACCGTCGCGGAGAAGAGCTGGCCGAGCGCCATCGCCATAACGCCGAAGCGCATCGTCAGCAGCAGCACCGCCGTCTCGATGACCTTCTTGATGATTTCAAGCTTGAGGAACACATCGCTGCGTCCCACCGCCTTGATCGCGTTGAGATTTGCCGTGTGCAGGGGGTAAAACGCGTAGATCATGCAGAAAACCTGTAAGTACGGCACGCACGGCCGCCACTTTTCCGTGAGCAGCAGCCTGATAAACGGCTCTGCGCACACGGCGAAGCCCATCATCAGCGGCATCATGATATAGGTGCTGGTCTTGATGGCGCGGCGCGTCATCTCGCGCACCTGAGTGCGGCTGTCCTGCTCTGCCGACAGAACGGGCAGAAGCACGCTGTCGATGGAGGCGTTGATATTTTCGACTATAAGAGTCGGGAGCTGATCCGCCTTGTTGTAGAAGGCGAGGTCAGCCGAGGAATATCTCAGCCCGATTATGAACTGATAGGACTTGAGATAGAGCGTATCAAGCAGAGCGGAGGCGAGCAGCTTCCACCCGTAGGAGATAAGCCCCTTGAGTCTCTGCAGCGAGAACATGAGCTTCGGCCGCCACCCGACCGTGAGCCAGAGGATCGCGGTGTTGACTGTGACGTTCAGAAGCTGCTGCGCAACCAGCGCCCATACGCCGTAGCCCATGTAGGCAAGCGTAATGCCCGCCGCGGCGGAAAACAGCGTCCCGCCGAGCGTCGCGAAGAAGAAACGGCGAAACTGCATCGTCTTTGAGACGTAGGCCTGCTGCACGTTCTT
>CAMEHJ010000012.1 GCA_945917385.1 uncultured bacterium | reverse complement strand
AAAGCGCATATGGATAAAATCGCCGCGGACGGCCTTGTACTGCGGGAATTTGACAGAGAGTACCGACTGACGGGTTTTCATACGTCCCCCAATGCCGGAACACTTGGAATCATGGATATTGTTATCCTCATGGTAAAATGTACCCAGACGCAGGAAATCATGCCCTCACTTATGCCGTGCATCGGGCCGGATACGGTGGTGGTCAGCCTTCAGAATGGTCTTTGCAACGAAGAGTGCATTGCGCCTTATGTGGAACGGGAGCGGCTCATCCTGGGCTTCGGGAAAATCGGCACGGAGCTTCCCGAACCGGGCGTCTGTATCGCAAAGCCTGAGCCAGGTACGGTCATGTACTTTGGCGCCGCTGCCCACAGCCCCCTTACGCAGCGGGCAGGGCGCGAGCTGGAGCACCTGTTCCTCGCCGGAGGCTGCCGGGCAAGCTTTGAAGAGGATATCCGTCCCCATATCTGGCGGAAAGCGATCTCAAACTGCGGCTATAATGCCGTGTCTGCCGTGCTTGGACTTCCTGTCGGCCCGGTTCTCCGCAGCGAAAGCGGAAGCGCCATTGTCCGGCAAGTCTGGCAGGAGTGCTGCGCGGTGGCCGAAGCCATGGGTATTCACGGTCTGGACGGGGAGATGGAGCATGAGCGGGAGAGGCTGCTTCAGGGGTTTGCGGACTATTACCCCTCCATGGCTCAGGACATTATCCGCCGCCGCCAAACCGAGATTGAACACATGAACGGCGCCATCGCCCGATTTGGCAGAGAACTGGGAATCCCTACCCCGGTGAATCAGCTCGTAACGGACATGATACTGACAATTCAAAGTAATTTCGAGTACAAAAAATAGTATAAAGTGTTTTCTTTTTAAAAACGAACTCCCGGTTTCAGCTCGAAACCGGGAATTCGTTTTCGTTTTGCAGGCAGCGCACTCACCTGTCATAGGACAGATACGCGCCTTTCATCGGAGACTCGGCAAGCTCTGAAAACAGGCGCAGTACGCCGCTCTTATGCTTGACGGGTTTGGGCTTCCAATTCTTTCTGCGCTCGGCAAGTACGGCGTCCACCTCCTCTGGAGATTTCCTCTCACCGGCGATCCCGACGATGGCAAGCAGACGCTTTTCAACATCCAGCTCTATCAGGTCGCCTTCTTCCACCAGAGCGATCGGGCCGCCGGCCTGTGCCTCGGGACTGCAGTGGCCGATCACCGGCCCGGTGGATGCGCCGGAAAAGCGTCCGTCGGTAATCAGGGCAATGCTGCGCCCCAGCTCCTTATCGGAGGAAATCGCTTCCGAGGTGTAAAACATCTCCGGCATACCGGAGCCCTTCGGCCCCTCATAACGGATAAACACCGCATCGCCGGGCTGCACCCGGTGATGGAGAACCGCGTCAATGCACTCCTCCTCGCTGTCAAACGGGCGGGCATTCAGCACGGCGGAGAACATCTCCTTCGGGCAGGCGGTGTGCTTGATGACGGCGCCGTCAGGAGCGAGATTGCCGTAAAGAACCGCGATGGAACCGTCCGTACCTATGGCCTTATCATAGGGGCGAATGATATCCGCCTTAGTAATATTCGTGCCGCAGCGGGCGTTGGCTTCATCCAGCCACTTCAGGCAGCGCTCATAGAATCCGTTTTCCTTCAGCTCGTCAAGGTTTTCACCCAGAGTCTTTCCGGTTACCGTCATCACATCGAGATGAAGCGTATGGCGAATTTCTTCCATGACAGCGGGCACACCGCCGGAATAGTAGAAGAACTCCGCAGGCCAGCGACCCGCGGGGCGGACATCCAGCAGATAGTGGGCGCCGCGGTGGAGGCGGTCAAAGGTCTCGCCGGTAATCTCAATGCCGTATTCATGGGCAATGGCAGGGATGTGCAGCAGCGCGTTGGTGGAGCCGGAGATCGCCGCGTGGACAAGAATGGCGTTCTCAAAGCTTTCCAGCGTGACAATATCCGTAGGACGCATATTCTCCATCTGCGCAAGCTTTACTGCCTGCGCGCCGGCACGGCGGGCATACTCCAGAAGATCCGGGCTGTTGGCAGGCAGGAGCGCGCTGCCGGGGAGGGCAAGGCCGAGCGCCTCCGCCATGATCTGCATCGTGGAAGCGGTGCCGATAAAAGAGCAGGCGCCGCAGCCGGGACATGCGCTGCGCTTTGCCCAGTTGAGCTTCTCCTCGTCAATTTCACCGCGCTCGAACTTAGCCGAGTACATACCAAGCTGCTCCAGCGTGAGCATATCCGGCCCGGCCGCCATTGTGCCGCCCGTCACGACGACGGAGGGGATATTGACCCGCGCCATGCCAATCAGGTTTCCGGGCATTCCCTTGTCACAGCTTGCAATGTAGACTCCGCCGTCGAAGGGCGTGGCGTTTGCCTGAATTTCGATCATGTTTGCGATCATCTCCCGGCTTGCCAGGGAGTAGTTGATGCCGTCCGTCCCCTGACTTTCGCCATCGCACATATCCGTGCAGAAATAGCGCGCACCGCGGCCGCCGGCCCCGGCAATACCCTCGCAGGCTGCGGCAACGAGTTTATCCAGATGACCGGAGCCGGGGTGGCTGTCGCCGAAGGTGCTCTCCACAAAAATCTGCGGTTTGCCCAGATCCTCGACCTTCCAGCCGGTGCCGATGCGCAGCGGGTCAAGCTCGGGCGCAAGCTGTCTCATTTTCTGACTTGTAAGCATTGTAAGTCCTTTCCGTTAAGCCGTGCAGGGGCAAAACTCTGCACCGCCGATACTGTTAAAAAAGTCATGCTTTGCGTTTCGCGGCAAAATAAAAAATCAGCGCGAGGGGGACTTGTCACCCTCGCGCTGATTCTTCTTTATACCCGACGGTTGATGGGTTCGCGGCCTTCCAGAGCGTCAATGATCTGCTGGGCAGTCATGATGCCGCAGTTCTCAAGATTCTCGTAGCTCTCCGCGCCGTTGTGAGAGGTTGCGATAACGTTGGGCAGAGTGAGCAGCGGGGTGTTCTCGGGGGTTGCAGGCTCGTTCACAAAAACGTCGGACGCAAAGTATGCGACCTGACCGCTGACAAGAGCATCGTACATGGCAGCCTCATCCACGACCTCGCCGCGTGCATCGGTGACGATGACAACGCCGGGCTTGGTGAGTGCAAGGCTCTCGCGGTTGATCATGTTCTCGGTGGAGGGTACGAGAGGAACGAGGATGCAGATAATGTCACTTTTCTTCATTAGCTCTTCAAAACCGACGAAGGTGACATTATATTTCTTCGCAGCCTCGTAGTTGGGATTAACATCGTAGGCGATAACGTTGCAGTCGAAGCCGGTGAGCTTCTTGCCGACGAGCTGGCCGATGTAACCGAAGCCGAGAATACCGACGGTCTTACCCCTTACTTCGTGGAAGTTGAGGTTTTCCCATATGCCGTTTTTGGTCATATCGTTCATGCGGGGCAGGTCACGCAGAGCTGCGATGATGAACATTATGATATGCTCTGCAACGGGGTTTGCGTTCACGCCGGGGCAGTTGGTGACCATGATGCCGCGTTCCTTTGCCGCCTCAGTGTCAACAGAGTTCATGCCGGTGCCGTAGCGGGCAAGAATTTTTACATTGGGAGCGGCCTCCATTGCCTCTCTTGTCCAAGGCTCGCAGTTAGCGATGCAGCCGTCTATGTCGCCAATGAGGGGCAGAAGCTCTTCAAGAGAGTAGTCTCTGACGAGGTCGGTGCAGACAACATCATAGCCGGCGTCAAGCAGCATTTTATACCCGGTGGGGCTGAACTTCTGATATAAAGGTTTTGCAACAAGAACTTTCTTCTTTGCCATTGAAATATCCTCCTGCGTTAACAGCAATTAATAGCGAACGAAGCTTGCGGAAGTTTCGGCAGCTTCCAGGTCCTTGGACCACTCGCAATTGAGCTCCTTGGCGATCTTTACGAGACCGTTCCATGTGTCGGGAGGCAGTTCAATTCCTTCTTTTGTGAGACGGTCATAGTTTTCGTGCTCGTACTCGCCGGGCATCATGACCTTATCAAAACCGTCTGCGGGGGCAGCGGACTTGATGTAGTTGCTGTGGTTGAGAACCTGCGCCTTGTATGCGTCAAGACCGCAGAATGCCTCGGGGTCTATTGCCATGATGAAGATGCCGTTCTCGGTGAGCTGCTTTTCATGAGACCAGTAGTCATCGTTTGCCAGAGCGAGAGAGAACATATTCGCCATGACTGCCAGTGCCGAGCCCTTTACACCGCCGGAATTCTTGCCGCCGACAGGATAGATGGTTCCGGGAGGGTCTCTGTAAAGCGCCATGGGGTCGGTGGTGTCGTGACCTTCGCCGTCCATGATCCAACCTTCGGGAACCGGCAGACCCTTCTGTACATAGGTGCGAACCTTGCCCTCGGCGCAGACGGTCATAGACCCGTCCATGAAGACAGGGAAGCTGTCCTTGCGGGGAACGGCCCAGGAGATGGGGTTGGTGCCCATTCTGGACTCCTTTGCGCCCCAGGGTGCAAGAGGCTTGTTATAGCAGAGAGAAGCGGTGCAGAAGCCGATGAAACCGTTCTTCGCAATGTACTCGACATAGGAGCCGACACGGCCTGCGTGTGCGGCGTTCAGGCTGACAGCGACGCCGACGCCGTACTTCTTTGCCTTCTCCATGACGATATCAGCCATTCTGTAACCGACCATCTGGCCGAACTTGAGGTGGCCGTCGACGATTGCGGTGGTGGCGGTCTCCTTGACGATCTCGATTTTTGCGCCGGGGACGATCTTGCCCATCTTCATCTGGTCAAGATACTGGGGGATACGGATAACACCGTGGGAGTCATAGCCTACGAGGTTGGCGAGGACGAGCTCCTTGGACATGAACGCCGCTTCTTCGGCGTCAAAACCGCCCTTGAGCATGATCTCTTCGGCATACCTTTCCAAATCCTTATAATCGACTTTCATAAAGCTTATGTTTCCTTTCACCAAAGATTGCCATTTTCGTCGAAAGGCCATGCTTCCGGCTCAGACAGAATTTCAACATTGGGATTGTTCTTTGCCTCTTCCAGCATTGCCTCGGATATATAAATCTCCTCGAGACGCATGGTATCCTGAATGTGGACTATGCGGGGATTTTCTCTGTCTATGAAGTTGCAGGTGCGCAGAGCGATCTTGATGCAGTCCTCATCGGAACGTGTGAACAGGGGAATACGAGGCGTGCAGAGAACGGTAGAGGTGACAACGTTGGGAAATGTTGCGTCAACGTCTATCTTGTTTACCAGACGGGAGGTGGTGACATCGGCAAGACCGAGACCGTTGCAGTTGCCGTGGGTTTCCTCGGTGAGGTCAAGAACGGCGATATGCTGAACATTTTTGCTGGTAGGTACATGAGAAACGGCAAAACGGCCCGTGATATTGGGGTCCATACCGTCGCCGCTGATGTCCTTGCCGATACGGTCAACAACAAGAACGTCGATATCGTCGAAGTAAATCTTGCCGAGACGCTCCTTTGTTCTGGTAAGAATGTCGGGCTCACGGTCAAAGACCTCTTCCTTCAGAAGACCCTCAATGATGCAGGTCTGATCGAAAGCGTTCTCACCCAGAGCGACAGCGCCCAGAATATTGGTGTTGTCAAATATGACCTTTGCGATCTGGGGCAGGTCGTATGCCATTTCGCTGAAGCCGTCCTGATGGCACTGCTCTGCGCCTTTCTGCTTGCCCATTCCGATGACGGCCATCTTCAGAATGCCGCTCTCGTAAGGGCCGCGGAAAGCGGTGTGAGCCTTGACACGGCCGCAAAGGATGATGCCGTCTGCCTCGGAAGCATATTTATCAATGTAGACGGGACGGCCGTTGTCCTCACGGTTGCCGACCTGAACGACTTCCATGGAGGAGCGGATGGGACAGCCAATGAACTCCTCGGTAACGCCGTAACCGGTGAGAATGCCAATCTGGCCCTCGGCGGTCGCTCCGCCGTGGCTGCCCATGGCAGGGAAGACGAACGGCACACCGCCGCATTCTTTGACGAAATCAACGATCGCCTTGGTGATGATAGCAATGTTGGCTACTCCGCGGCTGCCGCAGGTAATTGCTACGCTCATTCCGGGGCGGATACGCTCGCGCATCTCCGGACGGTCGAGCTGAGCATGAACAATGCCGGGAATTTCTTCCGGCTCAAAATGGCTGCCGTCAAGTAATTGTTTTACGCGAACCATACGGGGGAGCTCAATCGTTCCGGCAAGTGCGGAAACGACATCTCCCTTAAAATCCAGAGCCATAAGATTCCTCCTATAAATTGAAATAGTTAAAGAATAACACCGTCTTTGAAAACCATAATTTCGCGGTAGCCCCGCTCCTCGTTACGGGCAAGCTGTTCACCGGATGCGATGCTGATCATCTTTTTCCACAGCATCTCGGAAGCTTCATCCATGGAGCCCGTCTCAAGAACAAGACCGGCATTAAAATCAAACCATCCCTGCTTCCTATCATAGAGCGCCGTGTTTGAGGCTATCTTGATGGTGGGGATCGCCGTGCCGAGAGGATTGCCGCGGCCGGTGGTAAAGAGCATGATCTGTGCGCCGCAGGACAGAAGATTGGTGATGGAAACACTGTCATTGCCGGGGCCGGTCACGAGATTCAGACCGGGCTTCGAGCAGGACTCGCCCATCTCAAGGGTGTCGGTAACAACGGCGCGTCCGCCCTTCTGTATGCAGCCGAGTGACTTTTCCTCCAGCGTGGTGATGCCGCCCTTCTTGTTGCCGGGGGCAGGGTTATCGTAGACCGGCTGGCCGTGGTCCAGATAATACTGTTTGAAGCCGTTTATCATGCGGACGATCTTATTGAAGGTCGCCTCGTTATCGGCGCGCTCCATCAGATAGGTCTCCGCACCGAACATTTCGGGAACCTCGGTCAGAACCGCCGTGCCGCCGAGCGCGGTCACTTTCTCTGCGATCGTACCGCAGAGAGGATTTGCGGTAATGCCGGAAAAGCCGTCGGAACCGCCGCATTTGCAGCCGATGATCAGCTTGGATACGGGAAGCTCCTCCCTGTGATCCTGCGCGGTAAGCTCGGCAATCTCCTGAATTATGCGAACGCCCTCCGCAGCTTCGTCGCCGGGGACATCCTGCGCGATCATCGTTCTGATTCTGGAGTGGTCATATTCTCCCAGCACCGGAAGAAGCCGCTCAAGATTGACGTTTTCACAACCCAGGCTGACAAGGAGAACGCCGCCGGCGTTGGGATGTTTGATGACGGCGGAAAGAATACGCTTCGTCATCTCCTGATCTTCGCCCATCTGCGAGCAGCCCGTGTTATGCGGCAGCGCGAAAACACCGTCACATTTGTCGCCCACAAGCGCATTGGCCTGCTCGGCTATATTGCGAACCAGTGTATTGACGCAGGAGACCGTCGGGATGACCCAGATTTCGTTGCGGGTAGCAGCTCTGCCGTCCGGGCGCAGATAGCCGCGGAAGGTGTCAGGCAGCGCATGGGTATAGGTCGTCTCGGGGAAGTTCGGCGTGTACCGGTAGTCCAGAAGTCCGTCAAGATTCGTCTCGACATTATGGCTGTGCAGCCAGCTTCCCGCAGGGACATCCGCGGTGGCATGGCCGATATAGCTGCCGTATTTCAGAATATTTTCACCGGCGCGCAGATCCCGAAGGGCCATTTTGTGACCCTTTGGGATATCGTCGATAGCGGTAAAGCGCTGCCCTGCCACCTCGACTTCGGTGTTTTTTGCTATATCGCGCAGTGCGACCGCAACATCATCGGACGGATGAATGCGAATAAAATCATTTGCCATCTTTTTACCACTCTGCGACGGAACCGTCCCTGTGACGCCAGACAGGATTCTTCCACTCATGGGGATTTGCATTTTCTTCAAGCACCAGCGCCTTGTTTACCTCAACGCCGAGACCGGGCAGCTTGGAGATGTCTACATGACCGTCTTTGAAGGTGTAGGTCTCGGGATTGAGAATATAGTCAAGGGGACCATGGAACTCGTTGTAATGAATACCCATGCTCTGCTCCTGAATAAATGCGTTGTAGCTGCCGGCATCAACCTGAAGGCAGGCAGCCAGAGCGATAGGACCAAGCGGGCAATGGGGCGCAAGCGCAACGTCGTAGGCCTCGGCCATTGCGGCGATCTTGCGAACCTCGGTGATACCGCCTGCGTGCGAAAGGTCAGGCTGAATAATGTCAACACCGCCGGCTGCGAGAAGGCGCTTGAAATCATATTTGGAGAAAAGACGCTCGCCGGTCGCGATGGGGATGTTGCAGGCGCGGGCAATTTCTTTGAACTCGTCCATGTGCTCGCACAGGACGGGCTCCTCAATGAACATGGGGTCGAACTCCTCCAGCTTTTTGGCAAGCACCTTCGCCATGGGCTTATGGACGCGGCCGTGGAAGTCGATTGCAATGCCGAAGTACTTGCCGCAGCTTTCACGAATGGCGGCCACTCTTTCCAGCACGGCGTCAATTTTGTCGTAGGTGTCTACTATCTGGAGCTCCTCGGTGGCGTTCATCTTGACTGCGGTCATGCCCTCGTTCTTCTTACTCAGCGCTGCTGCGCCCACATCACTGGGGCGGTCGCCGCCGACCCAGCAATAAACGCGCATTTTGTCCCTGCAGGCGCCGCCGAGAAGCTGGTGTACAGGTGCGTTATAGTACTTGCCCTTGATGTCCCACAGCGCCTGATCTATGCCGGCAATGGCACTCATGATGATCGGGCCGCCGCGATAGAAGCCCGCACGGTACAGGACGTTCCAGATGTCCTCGATATTCATGGGGTCGGCGCCGATAAGATAGGGCTTCATTTCCTCAACGCAGGCGCGAACCGTGGCCGCCTTGCCTTCGATGACGGGTTCACCCCAACCGACGAGACCTGTATCGGTTTCCACTTCAACAAATCCCCAGCGCGGACGAACAAGATAAGTACGTATATCGGTAATTTTCATTTTTTGCCTCCAATGTAAGATTCCAAAAAACTTAGACGCGCATACCTGCAAGTTTGGGCAGAGTCTCGGAAATTGCGGGGATATAGGTGATGAAGAGCAGGCAGAAGAGCATTACGATAATAAACATTACTATGCCTCTGCACACCGTTTCCAGCGAGGTATTGCCAACGCGTGCGGCAACAAAGAGGTTGATGCCGAGCGGGGGAGTGATGAAACCGATAGCCAGGTTAACGACCATGATAATACCAAAGTGAATTGCGGAAAGCCCCAGAGACAGAGCGACCGGCAGAAGGATCGGGGAAAGAACCATCATTGCGGGCGTGGTATCCATGAAGCAGCCGACAATGAGCAGGAGGATATTGATGAGGATCAGGACGATGATGGGATTGCTGGAAACATTGAGGATCGCCTGCGTGATCATTGCGGGAATCTGCTCAATGGTAAGGATGCGGGTAAAGGCAGTTGCCGCGCCGATGATAGCCATTGTGGTGCCGTTGGTGGAGCAGGCGCTTGCGATGGTGGTGAAAAGCTGCTTGGGGGAAAGCTCACGGTAGATAAATGCACCGCAGATAAATGCATAAACTGCCGCAACTGCTGCAGCTTCCGTGGGGGTGAAAATACCGCCGTAGATACCGCCGAGAATGATTACGGGGTCGATCAGTGCCCATTTTGCGTCCCAGATGATAGCCAGACGTTCCTTTGCGGTGTAGCGTCTGTCTTCACCCTTCCAGCCCATCTTCTTGCAGTAGAAGTAGCAGAGCAGGCAAAGGCAGACACCGATGAAGATACCGGGAATGAAGCCGGCCATGAACATACCGGTGATGGAGGTGGTGGTGGAGACACCGTAGATGACCATGGGGATGCTGGGCGGGATAATAACGCCGATACAGCCCGCACATGCGACGCAGGCCAGAGTAAAGCTCTTGCTGTAGCCTTTCTCAAGCATGGAAGGAACGACCATCGCGCCGACGGCGGCAACGGTTGCCGGACCGGAGCCGCTGACTGCGGCGAAGAACATACAGACAACAACCGTGACGATGGCGAGACCGCCGGTAATGTGGCCGAAGAAGGCGCTGCAAACATTCAGAATGCGTTTGGAAACGCCGCCTGCCGCCATGAGTTCACCTGCAAGGATGAACAGAGGAATCGCCATGATGGGGAAAGAGTCGGTGCCGGTGATAAGCTGCTGTACCATAAAGCTGTCGGACAGTCTGGTGCTGTTAAAGACCACACAGAGAGACGCAAGGCCGATGGCAATACCGACAGGGACATTTAAGATCAAAAACACAACAAGAGAAACGAACAGAATAATTGCGGCAGTGCTCATCCTTCATACTCCTCCCCATTTTTTATACAGCGGACACGATAGATTATAGTTTGAATCTGACGTATCACCGCGAGACCGAACCCGAAAAAGGTCGAGATATAGACGTACTTAAAGGGAACACCCATCGCAGAGGAAACACGGGTCTGATTGAGAGAGTAGAAAAGACCTGTATATGCGACATAGACCGCGAAAGCAAGGAAAAACAGGTCGCCGATGATGACGACGTATTTACGTGCCTTCTTCGGGAAAAGACCCAGAGCGGCATCAATCTTGATGTGCTTGCGCATCAGGCAGCCGTAGCTGATACCGAGATAGACCAGCCAGATGAAAAGATATCTGGCCAGCTCTTCAGACCAGCTGAGGGAATTCTGGAATACATATCGAGCCACAACCTGGATGAAAATGATCAGCGTCATGACGCTCATCAGCACGACGCAGCAATACTTTTCCAGGTTGTCATTAAGCCATTTCAACACTTTCAAAGCAACACACTCCTGTATCATTCGAACTCATAGAGTACAGTATAGTTAATGGTTCAAAGAAAAGAGAGCCGTTGGGGCATGGAAAGATCCTCCATGTCCGCAACGGCTCTCTCCAAATTTTACTTGATCCGGATGATCAAACGATGGTTTAAGCGAACGGTTTATCCTCTTGCGGCTGCGAGAGCGTCAAGGAGACCCTGGCCGAGTTCGGGATGTGCCATCTTGCCCATTGCCATGGTTGCGCAGTCTGCTGCGTCAGCGGCGGCCTTGAACTCGGCAAGAGCTTCATCGCTGAGCTTTATGACCTTGCAGCCTGCGGCTTCGATGGTGACAACGTCTGCCTCTTCATAGTAGGCGGACTGCTCCTTCTGGTACTGGGTGGCCTCTGCCATTGCGCGGGTGACAGCATCCTGCTGCTCAGCGGTCAGGCTGTTCCAGCGGTCGAGGTTCATAACAACATAGTAGGGAGTGAAGCTGTGGCGGGTCTGGATAGCGTACTTCTCGATTTCCTCGAACTTGTTGCCGACGATAATGCCGTAGGGGTTCTCCTGGCCGTCAACGGTGCCCTGCTGCAGAGCGGTGAAAACTTCGGAGAATGCCATCGGAGTGGGGTTGGCGCCCATTGCCTTCCATGCGGCGAGGTGGATCTCGTTGTCCATGGTGCGCAGCTTCAGACCCTTGAGGTCAGCGAGGCTGTTGACTTCCTTGTTGTTGGTGGTGACATTGCGGAAGCCGTTCTCCCACAGTGCAAGACCCTTGAGGCCGACGGACTCAACACCGGCAAGGATTGCCTTGCCTGCATCGGATGCGAAGCCGACGTCAAATGCCTCGTCACGGTTGAGGAACAGGTACGGGGTATCGAAGATGTAGAAGTCGTTGTAGGAGGATGCGACGGAGGAGGTGGAGCCGATGGAGATGTCGCACTCACCGGTCTGGGTCATTTCCCATCTCTGCTCGTCGTTGCCGAGCTGGTTGTCGGGGAAGTCAACGCAGGTGATGGAGCCGCCGGAATACTCGCCAACGAGCTCGATGAATCTGGTGGTTGCGTCCTTTGCGTTCTGGGAGGTAACGCCGCCGATGACCAGTTCAACTACTTCAGCGGGCTTTTCAGCATCATTAGAAGCTGCTGCTGCGGGAGCCGTGCTTGCTGCGGGGGCTGCGGGGGCTGCGGGGGCTGCGCTGCTGCCGCACGCTGCCATGGTGGCGGCCAATGCGATGATCAACAGGGTTGCAAGAAGTCTTTTTTTCATACTCTTTTTCCTTTCCAA
>CAMEHJ010000011.1 GCA_945917385.1 uncultured bacterium | reverse complement strand
TTGACGGGAAGCGAAAAAAGATGTATTATTTACAAGTACATTTATGCACTTTTACGCTTCCTTGCATATCTCCATCGGTAAATAGAACGGAGGAACTTGTATGAACTTGATTCCTGAAGTAAAATGTCGCCGCTGCGGGCAGACGTTTTCTTCTCTTCGCAGCCGCTGTCCGAGCTGCGGCACGCGCCGCGTTTCGCAGAGCGGCCGTACCCCCGGAACGACGCCCGGCACGGTGAAAGGCACCGTCGCTTACGAGCGTGCCGAGACAAATACCAAGTGGCAGCTTATCTTCGGGCTTATTCTTGTCGCTGCCGTTATCCTCGCAGTTATCGTCATGGTGTCCACCAGCCTTGATGGCGCCGACGTCTCATCCAAGAAGGACCCAAACATTGCAACTCCCCCTGTGGTCACGGAAGCGCCTCCCACGGTTGAGGCAGCCCCCACACCGCCGCCCACACCCACCCCCACCGTCGAAAAAATCCGCATAATGTACTATGAGCAGGAGAAGGAAACGGACTTCCTGATGCACCTCGGGGACGAGCCCGTCCCGTTGACGGCGCAGGTCCTGCCGCTCACCATCCAGGGCGTAAAGGTCAACTGGAGCGTTGACAACGAGGAAATCCTCAAGGTCACTTCCACCGGCGATCTGAGCTGCGAGGTCGAAATCCTCGGCACGATCGGCGGAGGCGTAAGGCTTACGGCGGAATGCCTCGGCGTCACGAAGACCATCACGGTCTACTGCGTCAAGTAAAAACGTCAAACCGATAATAAATCCCGCGATTTTCGCGGGATTTATTATTTTATTATTGCAAAACTATTGACATTTTGAGAAAAAACGCTATAATTATATAGCCTGTCGGCAGACGGGCTTATCCTTGCTCCCGCCGAGAGCGGGGGCCAAATGACCAGAAGGAGGTGCAACCATGGCAAAAGCAATCGAAAAGTATGAGGTAATGTACATCATCAACCCCAACCTCTCCGAGGAGGAGACCGCGGCGGTCGTTGAGAAGTTCAAAGCGCTCGTCGAAGCCAATGGTACTCTTGAAGAGATGGAGGAGATGGGTAAGCGCAAGCTCGCTTACGAGATCAACTACATTTCCGAGGGCTACTATGTGCTTATGAAGTTCTCCAGCAACCCCGACTTCCCCGCAGAGCTGGACCGTATTCTCGGTATCACTGAGGGCATCATGCGTCGCCTGATCACCCTGCGCGCAGAGTAAGGAGCGAGCGTATGCTTAATCACATCACCATTATGGGCCGCCTGACCAGAGAGCCTGAGCTCAGGCACACCCAGAGTCAGACTGCGGTTGCGTCGTTCACCCTCGCTGTGGACCGTGATTTCCAGAGCAGAGACAGCGGCGAAAAGCAGACCGACTTCATCAACTGCGTCGCATGGCGCTCCACCGCAGACTTCGTCAGCAAGTACTTCCACAAGGGCAGTATGGCAGTTGTCTCCGGCCGTCTCCAGATACGCTCGTATCAGGACCGTGAGGGCAACAACCGCACCGCCGCAGAGGTTGTTGCGGAGAATGTCTACTTCGGTGAAAGCCGCCGCGACAGCGACAACCGCGGCACCACCGCCGCATACGGCAATTCCTACGGCGGATATGAGCCGCCGCGCGGCGCCGCTTCCGCACAGAGTCCCTTCCAGGAGCTGGGCGACGAAGACGGTGACCTGCCGTTTTAATGCTGATATGACATCAGTGATATTTTAATAAGGAGGATACAGCTATGGCTTTCGATAAGAACAACCCCAAGAACCGCAAGCGCAGAAAAGTATGCCAGTTCTGTGTTGACAAGGCTACCAGCATCGACTATAAAGATACTGTCAAGCTCAAGCGCTACATTTCCGAGCGCGCGAAGATCCTGCCCCGCCGCACTACCGGCGTGTGCGCAATGCATCAGCGCGAGCTGACCGAGGCAATCAAGAGATCCCGTCAGATCGCTCTTCTGCCCTACGTCACCGACTGATAACGAAACCGAATCCCTGCCGCAATCGCGGCAGGGATTTTTTTGCGCTGAAAAAGGGAACGCGGGGGAGTGGAGGGAAAAACCTTGCCGGATCGGGGGGCAGAAGCGCTCTGCGCAGGAAACGGGAGAATTGCCATTTTTGGTAGGTTTTTGTGCATTTTTGGTAACTTGTTAAAAAGGAGGGACGGCATATAATGGAAGTAATAGAAATAATGGATAAATTTGTCCCGAAGTCAGAGACAAGCAAAAATAAGGTCGGCGGGGCGGGCTTCAACAAAGAGATTGGCAGGGTGTGGAAATGGCAATCCAACGATGCAAATACGGGCATGAGTATGACACGGATAAATACGGAAACGTGTGTCCGTGCTGCGGCAACGATATCGAGACGCAGAGAGAAAAGTATCCGACTTCGCTTCGCCCCGGCAGTATTCTCAACGGCCGGTACATTATAGGCCGGGTGCTCGGACAGGGCGGCTTCGGCATAACCTATGCCGCGTGGGACGACAGAAACGCAGAGCGCGTGGCGGTCAAGGAGTTTTTCCCGCACGAGATCGCGAACCGAGCGGAGGGAAGCTTTCCCGTGCAGCCCTATACCGATGAGCGCCGCGAGTATTTTGAACAGGGCAGAAACAAGTTCCTTGCCGAGGCCAAGACCCTTGCGGAGTTTCGCGGCAATAAGAATATCGTACAGGTGTACAGCTATTTTGAGGAGAACAACACCGCGTACTTCGTGATGGAGTATGTGGACGGCGAGAGTCTGAAAAGCTATGCGCGCAGACACGGCGGCAGGATCAGCATGGAAAAGGCCTGTGAGCTGCTGATGCCGGTGATGAGCGCGCTGGACTCGGTACACGCCAAGGGCATCGTACACCGGGACATTGCACCCGACAATATCCTTATCGGCAGGGACGAGACGGCAAAGCTCATCGACTTCGGCGCAGCGCGGTACTCCACCGGCGAGAAAACCAAGAGCCTTGACATTATCCGCAAGGAGGGCTTTTCCCCGAAGGAGCAGTATCTGCGCCGCGGCAGACAGGGCCCGTTCACCGATGTGTATTCCCTCGCGGCAACGATCTACTACGCCGTCACGGGTAAGGTCCCCCCGGACGCGATTTCGCGCATAGATGAGGACGAGCTGCTGACGCCGGCCGCACTCAATGTGAATATGCCCGGCAGGACAGAGAAGGTTCTGCTCAAGGCTCTGCAGGTGGACGCCAACAAGCGGTATCAGACCATGGCCGATTTCCAAAAAGCTTTGCAGGCGGCAATGCCGAAAGAGACGAAAGAGACGAATACGGACACTGACAGGAAGCTGCTCAAACGCATCATTCCGGCGGTCTGTGCGATAATCGCGGCGGCGATTTTGACAAATTTCGTTATCATACCCACAATAAAATACAACAACGCGGTATCCCTGATGAATCATGGGCGGTACGAGGAAGCAATTGCGGCCTTTGAGGAAATCGGAGACTATAAAGACAGCACGCAGAAAATCAAAGACTGCGAAGCGGCTGTTTTGGAAGAAAGGTATATTGCGGCACTTGCTTTGATGGAGGAAGGAAAGTACGAGGAAGCAATCGCGGTATTTGAGTCACTAAACGGGTATCGGGACAGTGAAAATTGGATTCGGGAGCGCATACAGGAGCAGTATGATGCCGCCGCAGAACTTGCCAACAAGGGAAAAACGGCGGAAGCCGCCATTGCCTTCGGAAAACTGGGTGATTTTCGGGATTCCCGTGAGCGGAGCTTTGAATACTGGGACGAAGTAGCGTTTCGAGAGTCTGTCAGCGCAGGATATAGCCATACCGTAGGCCTGAAGACCGACGGCACAGTGGTGGCTGCGGGGGGAAAATACGATATTGCGTGCAATGTCAGCGGCTGGAAAGACATTGTGGCCGTCAGCGCAGGATGGTACCAAACGGTAGGACTAAAAACCGACGGCACGGTGGTGGCTGTGGGAGAAAACGACGATGGCCAGTGCAATGTCAGCGGTTGGAAAGATATTGTAGCTGTCAGCGCAGGATATTTCTATACTGTAGGACTGAAATCCGACGGCACGGTGGTGGCTGTGGGAAATAATCACTTTGGCAAGTGCGATGTCAGCGGTTGGAAAGATATCGTAGCCGTCAGCGCGGGATATTACCACACCGTAGGACTGAAATCCGACGGCACGGTGGTGGCTGTGGGAAAAAACAACTATGGCCAGTGCGATGTCAGCGGTTGGACAGACATTGTGGCCGTCAGCGTAGGATATTTCCATACCGTAGGACTGAAAAGCGATGGTACGTTGGTGGCTGTGGGATGGAACGGGGATGGCCAGTGCAATGTCAGCGGCTGGACAGACATCGTGGCTGTCAGCGCAGAATGGAACTACACTGTAGGCCTTAAGTCTGACGGTACAGTGGTGGCTGTGGGGAATAACGAGTATGGCCAGTGCGATGTCAGCGGCTGGACAGACATTGTAGCTGTCAGCGCAAGAGGTGCACACACAATCGGTCTGAAATCCGATGGCACAGTGGTGGCTGTGGGATATAATTTCTTCGGTCAATGCGACGTCAGTGACTGGACAGACATCAAGCTCCCCAAATAAACAAACCGGGCGCGGGCGTTTTCCCGCGTCCGGTTTCATGTTCCCGAATCGGCAAGCCTGCGCGGGCGGGGGAGATGCAAAGACAAAATTTTCTTAACAGACCGGCGCGGATTCTTGCAAATAACACAGGGCAATGTTATACTATTAAGATGAATAAAGTATTCAGGAGAATTTTACCATGGGAAAGCACCACGCACTTCCGGCGATACTGTATGCCGCTATTTTTACAGTGCTCTGTATCTCCGGCCCTGTGCACGAATCCACCGAGACGGAGACGCTGTTCGGTCAGCCGAGAGTGAAGCTCTCACTCGGCAACTACCCGATCACCAGCGAGACGATCTCCGGCAAAATCAAATCGAGCGACCTTCAGATGCTCGGCCATTTCGCAGAACTTAAAGAGGCGGATTTCCGGGGCAGCGACTGTGCGGAGCAGATTGCCGTGTGGGCAGAGGCAAATCCCGATGTGCAGGTGAAGTACGACGTGCGGATGCCGAACGGGGAAACGCTTGACAATAATGTTACGGAGCTTGACCTGTCCTCCTATTCGTCGGGGGACGTTCCGGCGCTGCTCGACGCGCTTGCATATATGAAGAACGTCACATCGGTGAAGCTCGGCGCCGTCGGGGGTACGGGGATGCAGATGGCGGACGTAAAAAGTCTGAAAGAGAAGCTGCCCGGCGCAAGTTTCGAGTTCAGCTTTGATTTGAACGGAAGCGTCATCTCTCCCGACGCGGAGAGCCTTGACCTGACCGATATCGGCAGCGACGGCGTTGACGATGCGCTGGCGGTGGCGGCCTGCCTTGATAAACTCACAAGCGTAACACTCGGCAGTGCGTTCACGCTGGACAATATTGCCGCGCTCGCAAAGGATAAGCCCAATGTGACCATCGACTACCCAATAACGCTCTACGGCAGGGAGACGAATCTGAACGCCGAGGAGCTTGACTTCAGCTACGTTGAAATGAGCGACAACGGCGCGCAGATAAGCCGCGTTCTGCCGATGATGAAAAATCTGCGCACGCTCGACATGGACACGACCGGCGTGAGCTATGAGGCGCTTGAAAAAATGCGCGCGGACAACCCGAATGTCGATATCATATGGCGTGTCTGGTTCGGGGAGAATTACAGCGTGCGCACGGATGCCGAACGCATCCTCGCCTCCAAGCCGACGGTCGGCGGCATGATAACGGACGAGACCGCATGGGTGCTGAAATACTGCACCAAGGTCAAATACCTCGACATTGGCCATAACGATGAGATTACAACCGGAGAATTTCTGCACTATATGCCCGACCTTGAGGCGTGTATAATTGCGATGACAGGCATCACGGATATCTCCGGCCTCGCAAAGTGCCCGAAGCTCAACTACCTTGAGCTGAACTCCACAAACGTTTCGGATATCTCAATGCTCTCCGCCTGCACCGCGCTCAGGGATTTCAATATCGTCTGCTGTCCCAATATAACGGACATATCCTCAATGTACGATATTCCGCTTGACCGCTTCTGGATAGGCAGAGACACCTCCGTCCCGGCAGAGCAGATTGCCGAGATGAAGAGCAGACAGCCCGGATGTAATGTCAACACCACCGCCATCGACCCGGTGGACGACTACTGGCGCTACACCCGCTATGACCCGGAGGAGCCCAAATACTATTGGGTACCGCGGTACGAGCAGCTTCGTGAAGAGATGGGCTACAACTATCAGGAATACAGCTTCTACTGGCTCGACCCCAAGTGTACGAAGGCCGCTCCGCCGGAACACGCCGGCAAATACGGAAGACAGGTTTACGGTTGATAGGAGAAGAATATGAAAAGATTTTTGACGGTACTTATCGCACTGCTTTGCGTGACGGCGGTTTTCGCAGCGGAGGCGTTCGCGGATAACTCACTCGACTATTCCGTCAGCGGCGGCGTGGTTGATCTTGGCGGAATCCGGCATGACGACGTTCAGACCGCGGTGACGGAGCTTTCAAAGCTCAAAGGCGTTAAGGAGCTGGTACTCGGCATTGAGGATGAAACCGACCTCACCTGGGACGACGTGAAGGCACTCTCCAACGCGGTGCCCGACGCCGTTATCGACTACGAATTCCAATACTGCCATGCCCGCTTCAACCTCAACTGCGAGACCTTTGACCTCAGTTATATAGAAATTGATGACGGCGGAGCCGAAGTCAGGCGGCTTATCCCGCTTATGAAGAAGGTCACGCTCGTGAATATGGATTCCTGCGGAATTGACAACGAGACGATGGCTAAGCTCAACTCGGACTTTCCCGATGTGGAGATCATCTGGCGCGTGAGCTTCGGTGAGAGATACGGCGTGCTCACCAATACGGAGATGATACTCGCGTCCTGCTCCGACCTCGCGGGCGACATCACCGAGGCGACGGACGACGGACTGTACTACTGCACCAAGGTCAAGTATCTCGACCTGGGTCACAATGTAAAAATGCGCGATATAGGTTTTGTGCGCAGTATGCCGGACCTTGAGGTCGCTATCCTCGCGATAAACACCGTGCAGGATTTCTCACCGCTTGCCGACTGCCCGAAGCTTGAGTATCTTGAGCTGTTCAACACGGGCCTGTCCGACTTAACGCCGCTCTCAGGACTTAAAAATCTGCGCCATTTGAATATCTGCTATAATTTCGGCATCAGGGATATCTCGCCCCTCTACGCACTTACGGAGCTTGAGCGGCTGTGGATCGGCGGCTATGACCCCGTACCGCCTGAGCAGATAGCAAAGATGCGTGAAATTGCGCCGAACTGTGAGATAGACGCCGAGGTCCTGGATCCTACCGATGGCACATGGCGCGTGACGGGCAATGATGAGCTGGGGTATTTTTACTATGCTCCGCGCTACGCACTTCTCAGAGAGCAGTTTGACGGATACACGGAAGAGTCATATTCCATCGACCCGAAATATGCGTTCGGCTGGTAAGACGCCGGAACGAAAGACCAAGGAGAAAACATGAAGAAGAAATTTATTACGCTTGCGGCGGTTCTCGCGCTGTGCCTTGTGATGACCGCGTGCGGCACAAAAAAAGCTGAGGAGACGCCGGAGCCGAGCGCGCAGATAACCGTCGAGCAGGACACCGGCTTCGTGACGGCGGTGCTTCAGAGCGGCGAGGTGTCGCAGCTTGACGCGATCGAAAATCTGAAAGAGGCAGACCTTCGAGGCAGCGAGTGCTTTGAGGAGATATACGAGTGGTCAAAGGCGCACCCCTCGGTCGCGGTGTTTTATGACGTGACGCTGCCGGACGGCGCCGTGGTGGAGAACAGAACGTCCTCGCTCGACCTCTCTTCGCTCACCAGTGCGCAGGTGGACGAGGCAGTGCGCGCCATGAAGTGCCTTCCGAAGCTCGTAAAGGTCGAGCTGGGCGCACAGCGCGCAGACCTCGGCATATCCGACGTGAAGAAGCTTCAGGATGCGCTTCCCAACGTGCGCTTTAACTATGCCTTCACGGTCTACGGACAGTCCGTTACGACCAACGACACGCAGCTTAACCTATACCATGTCCCCGTAGAGGATGAGTGCGCCGCCGCATACGAGGCGATGAGCATAATGCCAAAGCTTGAGTATGTCGATATGGACAGCTGCGGCGCTTCGAACGAGGCAATGGCCGCACTGCGCGACGCTTTCCCCGATGTGAAGGTGGTCTGGCGCGTTTGGTTTGGCGGCAATTACAGCGTGCGCACGGACGTGGAGAAGATCCTCGCCTCCAAGCCCTCCGTCGGCGGTATGCTGTACGAGGGCAACTGCGAATCGCTCATGTACTGCACCGACTGCAAGTACCTCGACATCGGCCATAACGATGACCTCGGCACCATTGATTTTGTCGCGTATATGCCGAAGCTGGAGGTGGCGATCCTCGCGATGGCCTCCTGGACGGACTGCAGCCCCCTCGCAAACTGCAAGAATCTTGAGTACCTTGAAATTCAGACCAACCCCCTGTCCGACCTGACTCCGCTCTCCGGGCTCACAAAGCTCCGCCACCTGAATATCTGCAATACAAGCGTCATGGATATCACCCCTCTGTACTCGCTGACCGGCCTTGAGAGGCTGTGGATAGGCGGCTGGACGGGCGTGCCGTATGAGCAGATCGAGGAGATACAGAGCCTGATGCCCGACTGCGAGGTCAACTGGCAGGCTGGCGACCCGACCGAGGGCAGATGGCGCATTGTCGGCTACCATGAGGAGGCGTATATGTACGTCTACCATCCGCGCTATACCCTGCTTTTGCAGCAGTTCGGCTACACCGATAAGGACTACGCCTTCTATTGGAACGACCCGCTCTACGCGGAATAACGAACGTCAAAGCGGCACGATTTTTCTCGTGCCGCTTTGCTTTTTCTCTTGCCTATTCGCGGAGGAGAATGTATAATACCCGTGTAAAATGATAAATATTGGAGGATAACCATATGGCAGATAACAAGCGCCCCGAATCCATGCAGCGCATCACCACGCCTGAGCTTGCCGAGGCTTTCATTGCAGAGCAGCTTGAGGCGCTCCGCAGGCAGATAGGCGATAAGAAGGTGCTTCTTGCACTCTCCGGCGGCGTTGACTCTTCCGTTGTCGCGGCGCTGCTCATCAAGGCGGTCGGCAAACAGCTCGTCTGCGTTCACGTTAACCACGGTCTGCTGCGCAAGGGCGAGCCGGAGCAGGTCATCAAGGTCTTCCGCGACGAGATGGATGCAAACCTTATCTATGTGGACGCCGTAGACCGCTTCCTTGACAAGCTTGCGGGCGTCTCCGACCCCGAAACCAAGCGCAAGATTATCGGCAAGGAGTTTATTGACGTCTTTGCCGAGGAAGCACAGAAGCTTGACGGCATTGAGTTTCTCGGTCAGGGCACTATCTACCCCGACATCCTTGAGAGCGACGGCGTAAAGGCGCACCACAACGTCGGTGGTCTGCCCGAGGATCTGAACTTTGAGCTGGTTGAGCCTGTCAAGTTCCTCTATAAGGACGAGGTTCGTGTGGTCGGCAAGGCGCTGGGCCTGCCCGACAATATGGTCTATCGCCAGCCCTTCCCCGGACCCGGCCTCGGCGTCCGCTGTGTCGGCGCAATCACCCGCGACCGTCTCGAAGCGCTGCGCGAGTCTGACGCTATTCTGCGCGAGGAGTTTGCGAAGAACGGTCTTGAGGGCAAGGTCTGGCAGTATTTCACCATCGTGCCCGATTTCAAGTCCACCGGTATTCTCAACGGCAAGCGCACCTTCGACTGGCCCGTTGTCATCCGTGCCGTCAACTCCGTTGACGCGACCGCCGCGACCATCGAGGAGATCCCCTATGCCCTCCTGCACCATATCACCAAGCGCATCACCTCAGAGGTTCCGGGCGTAAACCGCGTCCTCTACGACCTCACCCCCAAGCCCACCGGCACAATCGAGTGGGAATAATAGTGAAAAGCCTGGAAAGCCTTGAAAACACTTAGGTTCAGGAATTTGAAAATCTCTTCTGATAACAAATTGATAACAGAACTCTGAAAGGTCATTACTCTTTATACCAAGTGGTTTTGGGGTAAAGAATGATTCCAAGAGGTGTTCGAAAGGTATCCATATTAAAAAGCAGGAGCTGTCTCAAAATACAGATTCTCAGGAAATAACCCATATAGAAAGTTATAAAAAAGCCCGGATATACCGAAAAGACGCGGTATATCCAGGCTTGATTATCAGGTATTATTTTAGAGAAAACCTATTTTGAGACAGTGCTTTTTGCGTCTATGGGGTTTTACTTGGTAAAGAGATCTGAAATCTCCTGGGAAGGAACCTTTGCCCGGCGGCTATAGGAGGCATACTTTGGATAGTTATAACGCCACCTGAAGTCTTCTTCCTGTTACAGAAAAACTGTGTGTTTTGCATATCGAAATTCTCAATGGCTTGCCAACATATTTTATCGTCTAACCCTATGCCTATTGGTTTTAAGTTGACATTTTTTGATAAAAGAATATACTGTATTTATTCTACACACGGAATATTAAGAAGGATATTATGAAATGAAAAAGGTTATTGCTTTTTTGTTGTTGTGTAGCCTTCTGCTGGCAGGCTGCGGCGGCACACAATCTGCAGATGAGGATACTTTCACCGATACCACCACCGTGAGTCTAAACATTCCTTGGGATAAGCCCGCTGAAGTAATTGTCCAATTCAACGATGGTGGACTCGTCTCTGCCCGCTGGGGTGGTGAAGACGACCTCGATCCCAAGGAGTGCACTGTAACGCTAAGCAATATCTGTGGAAATTCCGCTGACATAGAGCTGGCATGGGATTATGGTGACAGTCATATCTTTACTGTTGTAAACGGTGAGGTTACCTATATCACTGAGTGCGGAACCTGGGAAGATAACTATAATTATAACTGGGAAAGTGTGGCAAACCCTGACACTGCTGCATATTCCGCAAGGAACGGCTTATGGGAAAACCATTATAATAAGGATATGGTGCTGCTCAGCACCCATTCCGAAGGTGACTACGTTGACCACTCCAAGAACAGAAAATGGCACAGTTATTATGAAGAGTACTTTGCCGAGGACGGTTCGGTTATAAAGACCGTTAATTTTGAGCAGTCCCCCGACAGAACCTGGTTCTTAGACGAAATAGTTTACGAAGATGGCGAGATTGTTGAAAAACGTAATGAGAGCATCTGTTCGTATGTTGACAATGGCGACACACGTTACCGCTGGATTAAGGACATTAATATTGATGCACGAAAAATCGTTGAAGGCGTAACTGTTAACGGCGAAGAGCCTATGGTTGGTAATGTAAAACATCTGCAGCTGGCTCTCGGCTATACCGATGAGTCGCTGCCTTCCGATGAGATTCTCAGCGAGGAAAATGCACACTTCTTTGCTACCGAAGACCAGCCTGTAGGTGGTTGGGCTGAAAATGTTGAATACTACTATGAAAATTCCGTCTGGACTTTGATTTGTGACAACATTTCCGGAGAAGACTGGATGCACGGGTTGCTTGATGAAGAGCCATTAACCGTTGATGCTGCTGTAGAATTTGCCAAAGAAAGCAAATACAGTTGGAGATTTACTTCTGAATACACCGAAGACGGCTGGATTCGGAATGATTCCTATGACAATGAGATTATCAATGAAAAGCTCTTGGCAAACGGCTACTTTGAAGCCGCAACCTACCGCGGCTATAATATGCACTCCGAGCTCGGCAAGAGTACAGAAGCTCTTGAATACTTGAAGCGTGTATATGCAGCCGGCGGTGACAGTAGCTATAAGATAGGCTCCATTTATTTCGATCTCGGTGATCTTGAGCAGGTTTTCACATGGAATGAAGAGGCCGCAAAGGCCGGTCATGCTGGCGGTGCACTCAATGTTGGCATTTATTATAAGCTGGAAAAAGCGGACACCGCAAAGGCAATAGAATGGTTCCAGAAGGCTTATGAGCTGGGTGCATCTAACGGTGCATTGTATGCAGGTTATGTCTATAGAGACAGCGGCGATTTTGATCATTCCGTTGAATGGCTTGAGAAAGCCTATGAGGCCGGAAATGTAAATGGTGCTTTTTATCTGGGAGTTATCTTCGATCAGGGAACTAACTGCGAAGTCGATTACGAAAAGGCATTCGATTGGTTTATGAAGGCTGCCGAAATGGGCAGCGCAGCCGCCGCAAATAATATCGGTGTATACTACAGTGAAGGGTACTATGTTGAAAAGGACACCGCAAAGGCATACGATTGGTATATGAAGGCTGCCGAAATGGGCGACGCAACCGCCGCACATAATATCGGTGTATA
>CAMEHJ010000010.1 GCA_945917385.1 uncultured bacterium | reverse complement strand
TGTGCTAAGGAACGACACATAGGTCGTTCCCTACATCGTTTCAAGGTTTTCGTAGGGAACGGCCTGTGTGCCGTTCCTTGAGACGTTTAAATAAGCTCTTTTTCCCTTGACTCTCCCTCCGGGATATATGCCGCCGCAGGCGACTGAGAGGGCAAAAGACAAACTGCACCCCCTCTTGGCTCTCCCTGTGGGAGAGCTGTCGCCGCAGGCGACTGAGAGGGCTTTGCCTTGTGCTAAGGAACGACACATAGGTCGTTCCCTACATCGTTTCAAGGTTTTCGTAGGGAACGGCCTGCGTGCCGTTCCAATTTCCTCAAATCATCATCCGTAGGGGACGGGTTTCCCGTCCCGAATGACTTCATACCCATCGTCCCCCTCTTGGCTCTCCCTATGGGAGAGCTGTCGCCGCAGGCGACTGAGAGGGCTTTGCCTTGTGCTAAGGAACGACACATAGGTCGTTCCCTACATCGTTTCAAGGTTTTCGTAGGGAACGGCCTGTGTGCCGTTCCTTGAGACGTTTAAATAAGCTCTTCCCCCCCCTTGACTCTCCCTGTGGGAGAGCTGTCGCCGCAGGCGACTGAGAGGGATTTATCCTGTGCTAAGGAACGACACATAGGTCGTTCCCTACATCGTTTCAAGGTTTTCGTAGGGAACGGCCTGTGTGCCGTTCCTTTCTATACCGTCCTATGGTTTTGATAATTCTCCTTGGCTCTCCCTTTGGCGGAGTTGACTGAGGGATTGTTTTATTCACAAACTTCACGGAAAGACCTGTCGTCTTCACAAAAAAAGAGCAAATGAAAAAATCGGATTTAAAAAATTTTCCCGTTTTGTTCATTAGGAGTACATAAATATATTTTATATTACAGCCATAAACCACAAGACAAAGAAGAAGGGCTCCGGATGCTCAATTTTGAAGACTACGACCCTGCCGCAGGACAGACGGGCGAAAGCCGCCATAGCGATAACCAGACGGACAGGGTGAACGGCGAGTATCACCACAAAAACGGATATACGCAGAAAATCTATTCCGATGCGCATTACATCCACGAGGATGAGAGCACCGTCCCCCCACGCTATTACACCCCGCCGAAAAAGCAGCCTAAGGAGTGTAAAGAGCCTAAGGAAAGAGGACAGGGCTACGGCGCCGTAAAGCTTGCCCTGCTGTGCATCGCGTGTGCGCTTGCGGGCGGCGTGGTCGGCGCCGGCATCGTCAGCTCCCAGATCTCCGAAAGAGTGAACGAGCTTCAGAATTATGTCTCCGAAATACACGAAGAGCTTCTTTCGGCGGAGGAGCGGTATGCCGAAGCTTGCGAGGCAAATGCGAACTCCGGCGAATACAGCCCCGCCGATATTTACAGCGAAGCCTGCAAGCAGGTCGTCTGCATAAATACGGAGGTGACCTATACCTCCTTCTTCGGCAGAGAGGTAAGCTCCACCGACTCCGGCTCCGGCTTCATTGCAACGGAGGACGGATATATCGTCACAAACTACCACGTTATCGAAGCTGCATGGAAGAGTAATTCCCCCGTGAAGGTCGGACTTGTTGACGGCAGAGACTTTGAGGCAAGCGTCGTCGGCGGTGACGAGAGCAGTGATATCGCGGTTTTGAAGATAGATGCGAACGGTCTTTGCCCCGCCAGAATAGGCGACAGTGATAAGATGCTGGTCGGGGACGCGATTTTCGCCGTGGGCAACCCCCTCTCATGGCTTGAGTTTTCAATGACCGCGGGAAACATAAGTGCCCTTGACCGTGAGATAAAGACGGATGACAGGCTTGCGCCCATCACCATGTTCCAGTTTGACGCTCCCGTTAACTCCGGCAACTCCGGAGGACCCTTGTATAATGTCCGTGGTGAGGTCGTCGGCATCGTGACTGCAAAGTACAGCGATACCGGTGTCGAGGGTATAGGCTTTGCCATCCCGATAAGCGACGCCTATTCAAAGGTAAACGATATTATTACAAAGGGCTATGTCACGGGACGCGCAGATATCAGTCTCAGCATAGACACAAGATATACCTCGATGTACAGCCAGTATTACAGAATGCCGCTCGGCGCATATGTCGCGTCGGTGGACGAGGGCGGCTGTGCTCAGAAGGCCGGAATACAGCCCGGCGATATCATCACAAAGGTCGGGGATTACAGCATATCCGGCTATGATGACCTTGTAAGCGCGCTCAAGCATTTCTCCGCAGGCGCTCAGACGAAGCTTGAGGTGTACCGAAGCGGCAGCAGTATGGAGCTTGATATCCGCTTCGACGAGGCAAGGTAAATTAATTTGCTACTTTTCTACTCCTATAAATCCTCTCTTTTCTCCCAAAACGAAGAGCCGTACCGGCTTGCCGGTACGGCTCTTTGTTTTAGGATGACGAAAAGGAATGGAAGAATGCTGCGCAACAGAGCAGCGGGGAATGTGTGCAAGGGGCAAGACCCCTTGCACGTTCAATCCGCTGATTTTTGACTTTAGCAAAGGAAAAAATCCGGCCGTACCGGCTTGCCGGTACGGCTCTTTGTTTATAACACATCAAAGTACATAGCTTCTGTCGATGTTCACCACGGCGTAATGGTTCGGCAGATTGTTCGTGACAAGCTCCTGAATACGCTGTTTAAGCTCGTTGTCGTCAAGCTCAAATTCCGGCGGGAAAACGGCGTCAAATATCAGGTTCGTGTGCGTTTTGCCGGGAACCATTCTGAAATCATGGACAGTAACATCGGGGTGTATGGTGCGAAGAAGCTCGCTGACCGTTCTTCGCGTCTCAGCTATAACGGGGTTGGCGGTATCAACAGGATCCATGTGAATGGTTGCGAGAATGTTGAACTCTCTCGCTATGTCCTGCTCGGCAAGGTCAATGGAGTCATGCACTTCAAAGATATCGCCGTGCCCGTCCACCTCCGCGTGCAGCGACACGAAGCAACGCCCCGGCCCGTAGTCGTGTACTATCATGTCGTGGATGCCGATGATCTCAGGGCGTGCCATCACCAGATCGTGAATACCCTTTACAAGCTCAGGGTCGGGCGCCTGACCCAGCAGGGGCGAGACGGTGTCCTTTGCCGCCCCGTAGCCCGCCTTGAGTATCAGCAGAGCAACTATAAGCCCCACATAACCGTCAATGCCGATATGGAAAAGCCATGAGACCCCCATTGAGAGCAGCACCACCGAGGTGGCGACGGCGTCGGACATGGAATCGGTTGCCGTTGCGAGCATCGCGGCGGAGTTGATTTTCTTTCCGGTCGTTTTGTTGTACATCGCCATGTACAGCTTTACCGCGACGGAGGCGGCAAGGATAAGCGCCGACAGCAGGTTAAGCTCGACCTGAGCCGGGTGCAGAATTTTCTCAAACGAGGTTTTAGCCAGTTCGAAGCCCATGAGTATTATCAGCACCGACACCGCGAGTCCCGTGAGGTACTCCGCCCTGCCGTGACCGAAGGGATGGTCGGGGTCGGGGCGCTTTCCCGCGAGAGCAAAGCCGATGAGCGTGACAACGGAGGAGGCGGCGTCCGAGAGGTTGTTGAAAGCGTCGGCCGTGATGGCGACGGAGTGGGTGACAGCTCCCGCGAAATACTTTCCCGCGAACAGCAGGATGTTAAGAAATATACCGTATACGGAGCAGAGCGTGCCGTAAGCGCGGCGCACGGCGGGGTTTGTATAATCCGTACTCCGTATGAATAATTTTGTGAGAAATTTGAACATATTTTGCCTCGATTTTTACAGATGTTTGCTGAAATTCAGCTCCGTTATGCCGAAGTATTTCTCGGCAAAGTCCACTTTTGCAACGCAAAACTCGCGCCCGCGCAGGTAATTGAGCAGCCCTGCGTCCGTCGGGAACTCAAAGCGCAGCCTGTATGAATAAAGAGCCTGCCCTTTCTCCCCAAATTCGCGGTTAAAGCGCTCTTTCCCGTACTTTCCGTCCCCCAAAAGCGGCCAGCCAGCGTGCGCCATCTGCGCGCGTATCTGGTGCGTGCGCCCCGTGAGAAGCCTGCACTCCACAAGCGACAGCGCCCCTTTCGTGCAAAGAAGCATATACTCCGTAATCGCGGTTTTTGTACCCGGTTCGGGCCTGTTTTTGATAAAAACCTGGTTTTTCTGCGCGTCTTTGAACAGGAAATTTTCAAGTCTGCCGGAGGCGGGAGAGGGCCTTCCCTGCACCGCGCAGAGGTAGAACTTCTCAATCTCCCTGTCCTTGATCTTCTCGTTGAGAATACGCAGTGCCTCCGCGTTCTTCGCGGCAATTACAATGCCGCCGGTGTTTCTGTCAATGCGGTTGCAGAGCGCCGGGGCAAAGGAGTTTTCCTCCTTCGGCTTCCATTCGCCCTTCTGCGCCATGTACGCCTGTACATTTGCAATGAGCGTATTATAGTCCCAGACACCGGCGCTGTGGCACAAAACACCGGGTTTTTTGTCCAAAAGGAGAATATTTTCGTCCTCATATACAATGTCAAGCCTTGGCGTTCCGACCTTGAGATAGGAGTTTTCCTCGCGCGGCTTTTCAAAAAACTCGTCGTTTATATAGAGGGACAGTACGTCCCCGGCGTTCAGACGGACGTCGCGCTTTGCGCCCTTGCCGTTTAGCTTTATGCGTTTGAGGCGGATGTATTTTTGAAGAAGCGATTCCGGAAGCAGAGGCACCGCCTTGCCCACAAAGCGGTCAAGCCGCTGACCGGCGTCGTTTGCGCCCACAGTCAGTTCTTTCATGGGAAAATATCCTTTGAAGAAAAATATCCTTTGAATTTTTATTTTTTTACACTATACTATAAAAAAATGTGGTTGACAAGTCTTGACAAGTAATCTATAATATCTAAGCGACTGTGCGAGGTGGCTTATGTATCTTGATCTCAGAGAAATAATTGAAATGCCGGGAAGCTCCGTTCCTTTCGAGTGCGAGCTTGACACCGGGCGTTTGGATTTCCCTTCGATAAAGGAATACACCGCAAAACCGCACGCCGTCGGCAGAGTGTGCAACGAGGCCGGCGTACTCCATCTCACGGGGACGCTGACGGCCGGAATGAAGTGCATCTGCGACCGCTGCGGCGAGAACTTCGACAGCGTCAAGGAAACCCAGCTCGATGCCACCATCGTGGAGGAGGATACGGGCGTAAACCCTGAGCTTTTTGTACTTGAGGGTGACGGAATAAACCTCACCGAGATAGTCGAAACGCTATTCATCCTGGATATGGAGACAAAATTCCTCTGCAAAGAGGACTGCAAGGGTCTCTGCTCCACCTGCGGCAAAAATCTCAACCTCGGCCCCTGTGGGTGCCGGAAACAAATTGATCCAAGATTTGCTGTACTTGAGCAGCTTTTGGATAAATAACAAATAAAAGTGCTGCTCAAAACAGCCGCTATCAGGAGGTGTCAACATGGCAGTCCCAAAAGGTAAAGTATCAAGACAGAGACGTGATAAGAGACGTTCTTCCGTGTGGAAGCTCACCGCTCCCGGCGTCATCAAGTGCCCCAACTGCGGCGCTTTCTGCATGCCTCACCGCGCTTGCAAGGCATGCGGCAAGTACAACGGTCGTACCGTCATTGCTGTTGAGGAAAGCAAGTAAAAAAGCTTGAGGAGGAAAGGCGTGCGTCCCTTCCTCCTTTTGCTTTTTTATTTTTTGCCTGACCGCTCGCCGCAGGCGCGGCGAAAAAACCGTTTATAAGGGGGCCGTGAAATGGACAATACAATTAAATCGGTTGACGTTACCGGCCCGCTGCATGGCAGGGCGCATCCGGGCGACACGGTGGTGTCCATAAACGGCAACGAGATCGTAGACGTGCTCGACTACAAGTTTTTCGCCTACGACGAGAAGCTGCACGTCGTACTCAGACGCCCCGACGGCACGGAGTACGAAGTCAATGTAAATAAGCCGGAGGGCGGCGATCTCGGCCTCGACTTTGAGACGTATCTGATGGATGCTCCGCGCTCATGCTCAAACGCCTGCGTGTTCTGCTTTATTGACCAGCTTCCGCGCGGTATGCGCAAAACGATGTATTTTAAGGACGACGACGCGAGACTCAGCTTCCTGCTCGGAAACTACATTACGCTCACCAATCTCTCCCCCAGAGAGGTGGAGAGAATCTGCGCGCTGCACGTCAGCCCCGTGAACGTCTCCGTCCACACTACGAACAGAGAACTGAGATGCAAAATGCTCAGGAACAAAAACGCGGGCGAGAGCATCAATATAATGGAGCGCTTTGCAAAGGCGGGGATAGTGATGAACTGCCAGATAGTCTGCTGCCCCGGACTTAACGACGGGGAAGAATTGATGCGTACAATGCGCGACCTTGCCTCGATGTACCCGCAGGTGAAGTCCGTTTCCATCGTCCCTGTCGGACTTACAAAATTCAGAGAGCGGCTCTATCCGCTTACCCCCTTTACAAGCGAACACGCGGGGGAAACAATAGATATGGTAGAAAAATACGGCGATGAGTGCCTTGAAAAATACGGCAGCCGTATCTTCTTCTGCGGAGACGAGATGTATCTCAAGGCTAAAAGAGCCATCCCGCCGGACGAGTTTTACGAGGAATATACCCAGCTTGAAAACGGCGTAGGTATGCTCAGACTGATGGAGACGGAGTTTTCCTCCGCGCTCAGGCTCTCGGACGAGCCGGACGGAGTGGAGTTTTCCATCGCGACCGGCGTATCGGCCGCCCCGTTTTTCAAAAAGCTTATTTGCATGGCGCGGGAGAAATACCCGCGGCTGAACGGCCATGTCTACGCTGTCGAGAACGACTTTTTCGGCCACAGTATCGACGTTGCCGGTCTCATAACCGGCGGCGACCTCATACGTCAGCTTAAAAACAAACCGCTCGGAGAGCGGCTGTTCGTCTCGCAGAATATGCTGCGCCGTCAGGAAATGGACTTTCTCGACGATGTCACCATAGAGCAGGCGAGCGAGGCGCTTGGCGTGCCCATATATCCCGTGAACGAGGACGGGTTTGAACTGTGGGAGGCAATCAGCGGGGAGAAGCTGCCGGAAGTCAGACTGCCCGTCAGAGAAGAGAGCCGGGAACAGTTTTACAGGTATAATTGAAATTAAAAATTCCAAGGAGGAAATGCCAGATGTCAAGACCTCTTGTTGCAATAGTAGGACGCCCGAACGTCGGCAAGTCCATGCTTTTTAACCGCCTTGTCGGGCAGAGACTGAGCATTGTTGAGGACACCCCCGGCGTCACGCGCGACAGGCTCTATGCCGAGTGCGAGTGGTGCGGACGCAAATTTGATATTGTGGACACCGGCGGAATTGAGCCGACCACGGACAGCGAAATTCTCCTGTTCATGCGTGAACAGGCGCAGATAGCCATTGACTCCGCGACGGTCATCGTGCTGGTCACGGACCTGCGCACCGGCGTTACGGCGGCAGATCACGAGGTCGCCCGTATGCTGCAGCGCGCGAAGAAGCCGGTTGTGCTTGCCGTTAACAAGGCAGACTCCACCGGCGCCACCGACACCGGAGTGTATGAGTTTTACTCTCTCGGTCTGGGTGACCCGATCCCCGTATCGGCGGTTCACGGCCACGGCACCGGCGATCTACTTGACGCCTGCCTGCGTGAATTTCCCGATGAGGACGACGAGGACGAGGAGCAGGACTGCATCAAGGTCGCCGTCATCGGTAAGCCCAATGTCGGCAAGTCCTCGCTTATCAACTGTATTCTCGGTGAAAAGCGGCTCATTGTCAGCAACATGGCGGGCACGACGCGCGACGCGGTGGACAC
The DNA here is from genome assembly GCA_945917385.1 of uncultured bacterium. The sequence goes on along the minus strand of CAMEHJ010000010.1, from coordinate 4,869 downwards.
CGTGTTTGAAAACGAGATTGGCCGCTATATGCTCATCGACACCGCCGGAATCAGAAGAAAGTCCAAGGTGGAGGAGCGGATAGAGAAGTTCTCGGTCATGCGCGCGCAGATGGCGATAGAGCGAGCGGACGTGTGCATCATCATGATAGATGCGCGCGACGGCGTTACCGAGCAGGACACCAAGATAGCGGGGCTTGCGCACGAAGCGGGCAAGGCCAGCATCATCGTTGTCAACAAGTGGGATCTTATTGACAAGGAAACCGGCACAATGGAGAAGATGCGCAAGGACATCATGCGCGATCTGAGCTTTATGAGCTATGCGCCCATCCTTTTCATCTCCGCCCTCACCGGCCAGCGCACCGACAGGCTCTTTGAGCTTATCAATTTCGTAAACGACCAGAGCAATATGCGCATCACCACCGGTATGCTCAACAGCGTTCTGGCAGACGCGCAGGCGCGTGTACAGCCGCCCACGGACAAGGGCCGCCGCCTGAAGATCTACTACATGACGCAGACAGGCATCAAGCCCCCAAACTTCGTCATATTCTGCAACAGCAGAGAGCTTTTCCACTTCTCGTATCAGCGTTATCTTGAAAACCAGATCCGCGCCGTTTTCGGGCTTGAGGGCACGCCTGTGCGTATCGTCATCCGCCAGAAAGGGGAAAAGGAATGATCGTCTACTGCCTGCTTCTGCTGCCGGTCGCAATCATTTCGTATTTTCTCGGAAGCATGGACACGATAGCGCTCGCATCGAACTTCGTTTTCCGCAAAAATCTCATGCGCCTCGGCCGCGGCAACCTGTGGATAGCAAACTTCCGCAGGGTGTACGGTCTGGTCGGCTTTATAAAGCTGCTCCTGACCGAGCTTGTGCGGGACGTGCTGCCGATACTTTTCGGCGGACTTATGCTGGGCTTCAAGGGACACGCTGAGGTGGGCTTTGCTTTCGCTGCTTTCTGCCTTACGCTGGGCAGGCTCTACCCCGTGCTGTATGACTTCAAAGGCAGCCACGCGAGCTTCTGCATGGCGGTCGGCGCGATGTTTATAAACCCCTCCGCGGGAATAGCGGTGCTGGTCGTCATCGCGGCGGTCACACTTATAAGTAAGTTCATCACCGTGGGAACCGTTGCCGGTGCGCTCGTGCTTATACCGATGGCGATTCTGATGGTGGATGACGCGCTGGTCAGAAAGCTTATGATATTCACGGCCGTTCTGGTCATCTTCAAGCACATCCCGTCTCTGCTGAGAATCGCTGCGGGCAGGGAAGAAAAGCTTGCAATAGTCCACGACGTCACATACAAGTTTGACGAGAAATTTTAAAACGTAAACGCTCCCGACCGGATGGCGGGAGCGTAACAATTAAAATTTGTAGGTCTTGGGCGGCTCCGTGAAGGAGTAGAGCACTGCGGTGACATTCCTGAGGTACCATACCTCGGTGTTTCCGTCGTCGGGGGAGTACATTTCTTGCAGAGAGGGGTAGGCGTCCAGCATACTGACGCGCGCCGCCCTGTTGTCATCCTCGACGGCGGTACCCTCAACGCGAAGCCACTTGCCGTCCACCATCGCACACAGCTCAACCTTCGGGTTTGCGTGAAGCTGGCGCGAAACGGCCTTGACCTTGCCGGTCTGGAAATAGAGGCGGCCGTCGTAAATGTGGATGGTGCCGAAGGGACGCACACGCGGCTGATTGCCCTCACAGGTGGCAATAAAGTATGTTCCGGCCTTTTTTAAAAGCTCATATATCTCTTCCATGGTTTTTCCTTCCGTTTTGTCTGTATTTGTCGGGGAGCGTGCCGCCCCCTTGACTTGTTCATAAAAGTATTGTACAGTTTTTCATATATTTATACAAGACGCATTTTGTAAATAATATGCGCTCTGAGGTAATGCAATGAAATTAAACGAGGATAAAATATTCAGGACACTCGTTCTTATTTTTTTAGCAGCCATTCTGCTTTTCTCGGTGGGAATACTGGCACTGCTGAACTTTGATTATTCGATACTGCCGACAATTTCGGATATGATAATGCCGGAGCCTACGCCCGAACCGACGCCCGAACCGACGCCCACACCGACGCCCACACCTACACCTACGCCTACGCCCACGCCGGAACCCACACCCGAACTCCGTGAACGCACGGATCTGCTGATGCTTGTAAACCCGTGGCACAGCATACCGGAGGGCTATGAGCCGGAGATAGGCTGGGCGGCGGAGGAGGAATGGCTCGACGTGCGCTGCATAGAGCCGCTGTGGCAGATGCTTTCCGACTGCCGCGACGCGGGGAACGAGCCTTATGTCTGCTCCGGCTACCGCACAATGGATAAGCAGTACGAGCTTTATGAAAACAAGATCCTCCGCCTTATCGACGCGGGCATAGACCCGGATGACGCGCCCGGAATCGCCGCGCGCTCCGTAGCCTTCCCCGGCACGAGCGAGCACCAGCTCGGTCTCGCGGTGGATATCATCGACTACTACTACACAAATCTTGACGCGGAGCAGGAGAACACCCCGACCCAGCAGTGGCTGATGGAAAACTCATGGCGCTACGGCTTCATCCTGCGTTACCCGAGCGACAAGAGCGATATAACCGGCATTATATATGAGCCGTGGCACTACCGCTATGTCGGTCAGGAGTGCGCAAAGGAGATATTCGAACTCAACGTCACGCTTGAAGAATATCTCGATATGTTCTATGAACCGCTTGACAAGTAACAAAAAACTTGGCTTCACTTAAAAACAACCGCATACCCGTTCCGGACGGTTCAGCGGGAGGCGAAACGCCTCCCCTACGGCGTTTGCCTTTTGTCCTGATAGGATAGCGGCAGGTCAAATACCACAGCATTACTATGTCTCAACCCCTCCGAGCCGCCTGACGGCGACCCACCTCCCCTTGCACAGGGGAGGCAAGAGAAAAGAGCTGTCAGTGAAGCTGAATGAAAGGGTTCAGCTTTGCACAAAGGAACGACACAAAGGTCGTTCCCTACATTTATCCTGAATTTTTTCGTAGGGAACGGCCTGTGTGCCGTTCCTTTTTTGCATTTTAATTTACTTTTCAATAAACCTTGATAAGCAGCAAGCGGCCGGTGCGCACCTTGATGACGGCGGTTTTGCCGGGGAGCGGCTCATTGCTTATGCCGTATGGGTCGCAGCAGCCTATCTCCGCATCGGAAATTTCATACTTCGCGTTTACGATGTCTATACCTTTGGCTTCACCCGTTACGTTGAGCAGGGAGAAGTATGAAAAGCGGCTGTCCACCTCGGCTCTCCCCGATACGATCTGCATCTCGGAGTAATCGTCTATTATCTTCCCCTCAAGCCCCAGAGAGTCGAGCATATTCAGCGCCGCGATGTTGCCCAGAGAGTGGTCAAAGCGCTGCCCGATAACGCCGACGAGAAGAAATTCTTCAAAGCCTCGCTTTACCGCCTCCTTCAGCGCATACATCGTGTCGGTATCGTCCTTGACGCAAGGCAGAACAATGGTCTCAACGGGGAGCTTCGGATTTTCGTGCGAGTCAAAATCACCGATTATGAGCGAGGGTGCTTTTTTTAGCCCGGGCATATGCTTAAGCCCGCTGTCGCAATATATGAGAAAATCATCAGCCCGAAGCTCGGCGGTGACACGCCCGTAATTTGAGATTTCCGCTCCGCCGACTATAACACAGCGCACCATCAGTACCGCCTCCTGCGTTTTCTGCGTCTGCGGCGTTCGGCGCTTTCACGGATGGCGGTTATTATCATCAGAAGGACAATAACGACAATCAGTATGCCGGTGCCGTACAGCGCGTATTTCGCGTAGCCGAGCACGTCGTCGATAGTCGGCTCGTACTCCACCTCACGCTCCTGCGTGTATGAGCAGACGGCGCAGATGCCGCGCTCTTTGCCGGGGCTGTGCCTTGTCGGGGCGGAAAAGACCGTCCACACCATGCTGTGCTCGCCCTTTTCACCGGTTTCGCCGCACTCACATTCCTTCCAGTGAAAGCTCTCGTCACTGTGCCACAAGCTGCCGAAGGCATGGGTGTGCTCGGACTTTTCGCTGTCCGCGGGTTCTTCCGCAGGCGCGGAGGGCAAAGGCGTTTCCTCCGGCGGCGCAGATTCGGGCGCTTCCTCCAGCGGGACGGATACGGGCGCTTCCTCCGGCGGGGCGGATTCCTCCGGCACTTCCTCGTGGTGCACGGTGAGCGTTGCGTAGTTTGACTTTATTCCGCCGTGGGGGTACTCAAATATACAGCGGATGCGCCAGCCGTCAAGCTCTGCCGGGATGTTATAAAGGTTCATCTTGTTCCTGCCCTGCGGCTCGGTTTTAAGGCCGGGGAACATTTCGCGCATTTTGATAACGTCATAGCTCACGCTGTCGTCGTCGGGCGGAGACATTTCCCAGGTGTAGCTTGAGGTGTAGTCCGAGGACACGACAAAGGAGGCGTCGCCCCCGGCGTCAGTCGTCTCATTGCCTGGGTGCTTGTATATGGTGGGCTTCCAGATATCGGGGACGTAGGTGCGGGAGAGAGTGAGACTGCGCATAGAAGAATCAAGCGTGAAGTCAACGTGGCTGTTATTGAGGTAGACGGCGACATTCGGAGAGAACACATAGCCGTCATAGGTGTCGATTTGGATAACGACGGTGTACGCGCCTGTGCCGAAGGTGCCGGAGGCGACGGCGCCGTTTGCGTCATACCAGTTGTATGCGGCGATATAGCAGCCCTGTGTACTCGTCCCCGACGCCACATTGCTCACGTCCATCAGCGCGACCGGAACCGGCACGGCGGTGGAGAGAACCTTGGTTATCTCGTTGTCGGCCGAGGCGCGAAGCGGAACAAAACAGCACATCGCCGCACAGAGACACACGCACAGCATGAGCGACAGCGCGCGCTTTTTCA